>JBBUCP010000071.1:0-4274 GCA_038057725.1 Patescibacteria group bacterium
CCAGTCGAAGCAACCGCACCGTCCGCTGAACCGCCGCCTGAAGTGCTGGCTTCTGAAGTAGCAGAACCAATCGTTTCTTAACCGATTCCGATTGAGCTTCGAACAGAACCCGTGGCCACTCCGACACAATCATCACCTCCAACTCCTGCACAACAACCGAGAACCACGCTTCTCTCACCCAACGACCTCGCGCTCCGCGGCCTCGCCGCACGACGGGCACGCAGGGAAGCAAGGCTCCAAAAAATTCTCGAACTCGTAAAGAAAGAAGGTTCAATCGGCAGCCTTGATGTCCAAAAATACCTACATGTCTCAGACTCCACCGCGACGCGATATTTGAAAGAACTTGTCGCACAAGGCAAACTTAAACGTGTCGGCTCGCCTAGCCACGCGCGGTATGAAATCGCAGGTTAACGTTCCTTGACTCACATTATCTAAAGTGGTTGGATTGCTTTGGCTGTAGGCTACCTTCTGTTCTCAAGCACATAGGAGAGACTCGTGGAATCTCTTTCGCTACGTCACGCTAACTTGCTCGTAGACAATCTCATCAGCTACGCAGGACGGACACTCCCTACCATTTTGAAGATGGTAGAGGGTGAACATACAGGCTTCGCCATCACCGCAGATTACGCTGGAGAGGATTTCCAGATAGGGGTGACGGCGCTTGTTGGGGCGCCAAGCGAGGAAAAGAAGAAGGACTACTGGTTCTTTTCCCAAGAGAAGGATGCGCGGCTGACGTCTCACCCAGAGCATGCGAGCAGCGCCCAGAGCGCGGACAAGTCATTGAGTCGGTACGCAGGAGCTGTGCGTTCTGGACGCCTGATACTTTCAATCTCGGCGTTCAAACAACTCGACGACGAAGCCGTTGTTCTTGCCATCTTGGCAAGGACGGGGCTCATAGAACGGGGCGAGGCCGAGCGTATCAGCGCAATAAGTGGCAGCACTGATCGCTACCATAAGATCCTCGTGGCGCTGCCAATCGCGTAGTTATTTTTCTGTCTACATGCGGTTCATTAAAGAGGTCGCTTTCACCTGAAGGCGACCTTACTTTTTTATATCGGTGGGTCTTTTCAGCCGAAAAGACCCACTGGCTATATTTTCGAGAGGAGCTTTTCTATGTCTTTTTTGAGGTCAGCGAAGGAGGCTTTGGCAGCGCCTTTTTTGGCGTGGAGGACGATGGTTGGACGGGAGTGGGTCTTTACATAGTGAGAGAGAACGGCTCGAGCGCGGCGTTTGATGGTGTTCCTATCGACTGCCCGAGGGGCGGCTTTTGCAGAGACGACACAGGCCGCGCCAGGGAAAGGGCGGCCAGAGAGATCCCCGTACGAGAGCGAGAAATACTCGCCGTGGACGCGCCTGAAGGCGCGCATATTTTGGAAATCCGCCCGAGAGAGCCGGTGTTCTTTGGGCATTTACACTGAAAGGCGCGCGCGGCCTTTGCGCATGCGGCGCAAGATGACGCGGCGGCCGGTCTTCGTCTTCAGACGGGCGCGGAAACCGTGGGTCGCGGCTCGTTTCTTCTTTTTTGGCTGCCAATTTCGCTTCATGCAATTAAAATAGCATGTATTTATTGGTTTTCCAAGGGCGGCAGGGTGGTTGATGAGTTATCCACAGGTTGTAAACAAATTTGACAAGAACCGGTCCCACTATGAGTTATCCACAGGGAGCGTATAATGCGTGGAATATGTGTGCGTGCTCCTTTGTTTGCTACGAATTCCTCATATGACGAACCGGGAATTATGGCAGAATGCCCTTGTACAAATCGAACTCGGCACCTCGGAGGCCTCGTTCCGCACCTGGTTCCGCAATACCGACATCGTTTCCTGGGAAGGGAACGTCGTCTCACTCGCCGTCCCTTCGAAGATCGTGAAGGAGTGGCTGATGGACAAGCACCACAAACTCATCCTCGGCACTCTGCGTTCCCTCGATAATTCGGTGCGCTCCGTTGAATACGTCATCCACCGCTCCGCGGGGGAGCCGCGGCGCGAAACCCGTGAGCGGCCGGCGCAAGAAAACGCCTCGCTCGATCTGCAGGCGCTCTATATTGATAAGCGTGACATCCTCAATCCGCGCTATACGTTCGACACGTTCGTCGTCGGGCCCTTCAACCAGCTCGCGCACGCGGCCGCAAAGGCCGTCATCGAGCGCCCTGGCCTCGCCTACAACCCGTTTTTTGTCTACGGGTCAACGGGACACGGCAAAACCCACCTCATCCAGGCGATCGGCAACCATTTCAAGAAATCACATAGCAACAAAAAGGTATTTTACGTCTCTTCGGAGCGTTTCGCGGTTGATTTTATCAACGCCGTTCAAAAAGGACGCGCAAATGAGTTCAAGGATCAGTACCGCCAGTACGACGTCCTCATCATGGACGACATCCAGTTCATGGCGGAGAAGGAAAGGACACAGGAAGAGCTTTTTCACCTCTTCAACGCGATGCACGACAACAACAAACAGATCATCTTCTCGTCGGATAAGCACCCAATGCTCCTTCCGGGATTCGAGGAGCGGATGCGCGGCCGTCTCTCGGCCGGCGTCATTATGGAGATTCCCGAGCCGGACACTGAATCGCGCATTTCGATCATTAAGGCCAAGATCGAGCAGCTTGCCTTCAACCTCGACGACGAGATCGTGCAGCATATCGCGGAGAATGTCCGTGGCAACATTCGCGAGCTCGAGGGGATACTGAACATGATTGTCTGCAAATCGCAGCTGAAGGGGAAGGCCATTTCGCTCCCGGACGTCCGTGCGCTTATCAAACACAATGTACGGCCGAACAAGGGCGTTTCCGTCGAGGAAGTCGTGCGCCGCATCGCGCAGTACTATGAAGTCGCGGAAAAATCGATCTACGAGAAGACCCGTAAGAAGGAGGTGGTGAAGCCGCGACAGATCATCATGTATATCCTACGTGAGGAATTCAATGTCTCATATCCTTCGATAGGGGAGAAGCTGGGCGGCCGCGACCATACCACCGTCATCCACTCGTGCGAGAAGATAAAAGAAGAAGTGAAGCGCTCAACGGCGCTCGACCAAGAACTCGAACATGTGCGTGCGTTAGTGCATGCATAACCATGTGCATAACCTGTGGAATATGGAACGGAAAACTAATGCGCGAGAAAAAGTTTGGAAAATAAAAAGTTATCCACGTACCACTACCTCTTCTGCACACCACATAATCCCCAGCCACCTCCTCCAAAAAATCCAGCAAATACAATCTTATTCCCACTTATCCACCTGTCCCTGCTACTAATAGTAATAATAAATTTTAAAAATAAATATAAAAAATCCTATATGCAGTTCACGACTCCAAAAGAAAAAATTCTAAACGCCGTACTTGTTGCAGAGAGGATTGTTGGGAAGAAGGAATCCCTCCCCGTGCTCTTATGTATCCTTCTCGATGTTTCCAAGGGTTTGTCGGTGCGCTCGACGAATTTAGAGGCGGGAGTTGATATACAAGTCGCGGGTGATGTGGGGGAAAAGGGTGTTGTGGCGGTTCCTGCAGCAATACTTTCGCAGACACTGCGTTCGGTTTCAGGGGATAAAGTGACACTGAAGTCTGAGGGTGCGAACCTCCTTATTGAGGCGCGCGGCTCAAAAACGCTCATTAAAGCGGTGCCAAGCGATGAATTCCCTGCCCTCACCGCGAAAGAGGGTGGAAAGGGATTGAAAATTTCGCGCGCTCTTCTCTTGCAGGCGCTGCAATCTGTCTCGTACGCGGCCTCGACTTCGATGATACGACCCGAACTCGGAAGTGTGTATGTGAAAGTGGAAGATTCGAAGTTGATGGCGGTCGCGACGGATTCCTTTAGGCTCGCGGAAAAAGTGGTCTCTGACGCATTAGGGGGTGGCTCAAGTGATGTTCTTATTCCCCTCAAGCATGCGCAGGAACTGATGCACATCCTCGAGCGCATCGAAGGGGAAACCGTTGAATTAGTGATCGACGACTCACAGTTGGTGCTTGCTGCGGAAAATTTGAAATTCGTCTCGCGCATCATTGAGGGAAATTTCCCTAATTATAAGGAGATTTTGCCGAAAACGTTTACAACCGAAGCGACGCTCCTCAAGGGTGACTTTACGGAAACCCTGCGCAAGGCGCGTGTCTTCGCAGGCGCCGACCAGCACGTCGGATTTCATGTGTATCCGAAGAAAAAGGTCTTTGACGTGACGGCGCAAAGTGCTGCGATCGGCGAGATGTCGGATTCCCTCGAAGCCGCTGTTTCCGGCGACGATATCGATGTTAATTTCCACATCGGCTACGTCGCCGATTGTTTGCAGTC
>JBBUCP010000072.1:0-1013 GCA_038057725.1 Patescibacteria group bacterium
AACCAAATAATGTCCAACCTCGACGAATGTCTAATTTTTTTCTCTGATCGGGCGAGGGTTTATCTTCAATAATAATCACTATATTTTCCAGTTTCCGCAAAAACTTTTCAGGAATCGCTTCTATCCCTTTTTTAACAATTTTCTCAAATTCATTTCGATTTAACCTTCGCATAAATTTATTTCATCATATCTCTAACTAAAAAATCCGCGCTGAATTTTTCTTACTCGCCTATTCGCGTCCGCTTAGACTCGTTAGACAAAGCGGTGTTTATTTTTTATTTAAATCTTGAATTTGTTTAAATATCGGCAATAATCGTTTTTCCCAATTAAACGAAATAAATTTTATTTTTTCTTCATCAGTTAAATTAAGTAATTTATCTAAAGACCAAAATTCTAAACTAGTTGCTTTGCCATCCTCAATTTTTAATTCATTAATATTGCCATTAAATTTATAAGCGTAAATAGCCCTGATTACATTATTCGTAGTATTTGTAATTGAGTCGTAATGTTTAGTACGCGTTTCCCTTAAAAAAGTTAAATCCTCTTTTTTGGCAATTATGCCGGTTTCTTCTTCTAATTTTTTAATAGCCGCTTCATCGTAACTCTCACCCAAATCAACGTGTCCGCCGACAAAAGCGTCTAATAAATCAGGGAATGTGTCTTTGTCCGGCGCCCGACGCTGAAAAAGAATATCTATATTTTTATTATAAATCCAAATATGAATCTCCCGATGAAGCAATCCCTTTTTATGAATATTCTCTCTTGTTTCTTCATCAATTATATTATTATTCTCATCAACAACATTTAATTTTTCCTGATATTTTTTCATGGATTTATTTCTTAGATAGTAGTTTTTCTTTATTCGCTTATTCGCACAAATTAGAGCATAGACAAATAATAGAGAAACAACCGACAATGAATTTTTCGTTAAATTTTAATTTTAAATCTTTGATTCTGAAGCCAGAGGCGAGAATCGAACTCGCGTTTATCGCTTACGAAGCGACTGTTCTGCC
>JBBUCP010000073.1:0-5893 GCA_038057725.1 Patescibacteria group bacterium
CTTCTCTACCACTGCTGGCGTGATGAGCGCTTCCTGCGTCGCCAATTTTTCTTCGAGGTCGGAAATCATTTTGTGCTTCTTCGATCCCTTGAATCCAGTACCTGCCGGGATGAGGCGGCCGATGATGACGTTTTCTTTAAGACCAACTAACCGGTCGATAGCGCCCGAGACGGCAGCTTCTGCCAACTTGCGTGGCGTGTTCTGGAACGAAATCGCGGAGAGGAACGATGCGCGAGTCAAAGAGACTTCCGTAATACCAAGAAGCAGCTGCTTCCCTTTCATGCCCTCCTTCCCCTCTTCTTTCATGAGTTTGTTGATGCGGTCGAGTTCGAAATCGGCAATGATTTCCCCCGCAGAGACGCTCGTGTCCCCCGGCGTCACCACCGACATGCGGCTAAACATCTGCTTCACGATAATTTCGAGGTGCTTGCGCGCGGTCGAGACACCCTGCAATTCGTAGATTCGCGTAATTTCCGCGATCACGTATTCTTGTGCGCGCTCCTTGCCGGCAAGCAGGAACATCTCGTCCAAGTCCGCCGAGCCGTCGGTCATGAAATCGCCCTTGGTGACGGCCTGTCCTACTTTCACGATGATGCTCCGCGCTGCGGGAATGTGGTATTCGATATCGCGCTTCGCCGCCTTTCCTTCGGGAATGATGGTAAGCACGGTTTCGTTGCCGTCGCGGACGAATTCAGAAATGACGCCGTCGACGCGCGCGAGCGCGGCCGGACTCTTCGGCATGCGCGTCTCGAAGACTTCTTCGACGCGCGGCAGGCCCATCGTGATGTCGCCGCCGGTCTGGGCGACACCGCCCGTGTGGAACGTACGCATCGTGAGCTGGGTGCCCGGTTCGCCGATTGCCTGCGCGGCGATGACGCCCACCGCTTCGCCGATGTCGATAAGTTCGCCGTTGGTAAGGTCGACGCCGTAGCATTTCTGACAGACGCCGCGATGCACTTTACAGGTCATCGGTGAGCGGACTGCGGCCTGCGGCGCATCAGACGATTCGATCGCTTTTGCGTCGTCGCGATTCAAGAGCTGGTTGCGCTTATAGGTCGTACCGCTAGCAATCAAATCTTCGGCCAAGACGCGGCCGTGGAGGCGATCGCTAAACGAACCGCCGATGTTTTCTTTGCCGGGGCGCGGGATGATGATGTTTTCTTTCGTGCCGCAGTCGTCTTCAAGGACAACGACGTCGTGCGCGACGTCGAAGAGGCGGCGCGTGAGGTACCCGGCGCGCGCCGTGTTGAGCGCGGTGTCGGCGAGGCCTTTGCGGGCGCCGTGGGTCGAGGTGAAGTATTCAATAGGGGTGAGGCCCTCTTTGAGGGACGAGACGATCGGGAATTCGATGACCTCGCCACGCGGGTTGGTGATGAGTCCCTTCATGCCCACCATCTGGTGAAGCTGAACGACCGAACCGCGCGCTCCCGAGGTGATCATGTTATGGACCGGTCCCGTCTGATCGAGTGCTTCGACGACGTGCTTGCGCAGGGCGCCGGACGTATTGCTCCAAATCTCGATCGTCGCTCGGCGTCGTTCTTCGTCGGTGAGGAGGCCGTTCTCGTAGTTTTCTTTTTCTTTCATGACGGCGGCCTTTGCCTCTTCAATGAGGCCCTCTTTTTCTTTCGGCACTTTCACGTCCGAAATGGACCAGGTGATGCCGGCGTGCGTCGCGTACTTGAAGCCGAACTCCTTGATCTTGTCGAGGATCGCGGGGATACCGTCGAGCGAGTAGTGCGTGACGAGCGTGTGGACGAGTGCGCCCATCTTTTTGTTCGTGATCTCGTCATTGAAGTACGGGAAGTCGTTCGGGAGGACGGAATTAAAGAGGAGGCGGCCGACCGATGTTTCGAACGGCTTGCCTTCAAAAATAGCGTATTTCTTATTCTCCGACGGGAGAACCCAGATCTTCGCGCGCAAATCGATCGCGCCGAAATCGTACGCGGTGATCGCGGCGTTCGTCGACGGATACGACTTCCCTTCGCCCTTCGCGTCAGGAATCATGCGGGTCATCCAGTAGCAGCCGAGGACGATGTCGAGAAGCTTCGAGGCAACGACGACGTCTCCCGATCCCGGCTTCAAGACGTTCTTATTTGCCGACATGATCTCACGCGCTTCCATCTGTGCTTCTTCGGAGAGCGGGACATGGATTGCCATCGCGTCGCCGTCGAAGTCGGCGTTGTAGGCCGGACAGACGAGTGGGTGCACCTGGATCGCATTGCCTTCGATGAGGACCGGGCGGAATGCCTGGATCGACTGGCGGTGCAGGGTCGGTGCGCGGTTCAAAAGCACGTACTTACCCTGGATCGCTTCTTCGAGGATCGGCCAGACTTCCGGCGCTTCGTCTTCGATCATGCGGCCCGCGCCGCGGATGTTGTAGGCGTGTTCGCGTGCGAGAAGGCCGTGGATGACGAATGGGCGGAAGAGTTCCAACACCATATGTTTCGGAAGCCCGCACTCGTCGAGTGCCAAGTCGGGTCCAACAACGATGACCGAACGGCCCGAGTAGTCGACGCGTTTACCGAGAAGGTTTTGGCGCAAGTAGCCGTGCTTACCCTTCAAATAGTCAGCAAGCGATTTGAGTGCACGACGGCGACCGCCGAGGATACCCAAGACGCCGGCGCCGCGACGCATGGAATTGTCGAGGAGCGCGTCAATCGCTTCCTGCAAGATGCGCTTTTCGTTGCGCAAGATCACATCCGGCGCATGGATTGCCATGAGGCGCTTCAAGCGGTTGTTACGGTTGATGACGCGGCGATAGAGGTCGTTCAAGTCGGACGACGCGTGACGGCCGCCTTCGAGGGCGACCATTGGGCGCAGCGCCGGCGGAACAACGGGGAGGCGTGTAAGGAACATCCATTCCGGGCGCACTGCGGCACGCTTCATGTTTTCGACGAGCGCGAGGCGCTTGCGAGCCTTGTCTTTGTCGGCCGCGCCGGCAGCTTCGTATTCGGCCTGCAATTCGGTCGCGAATTTATCGAGGTCGACGTTTTTCAAAATGCTATAGAGCGCCTCGGGGCCGATCGCCGCGCGGAACATCGCGCCGTATTTCACCGCAAAGGTGTGGTACGCCGCTTCGTCGAGGACTGATCCTTCCTGGATCGATTCAATATCCTTTTTCGCCTTCGTCGCGAGATCTTTGAGGCGCGTCTTCTCATCAACGTTCGCGACTTTGTATTTCACGCCGTATTCCTGTTCCAAATCCTTCAAGAGGCGGCTTCTCTCGCCTTCGTCGACAGACGTGACGATGTAGCCAGCAAAGTAGACGACTTTTTCGACTTCCGCTGCCGAGAGGCCGAGGATGAGCGCGATGCGCGAGGGAATACCGCGCAAGAACCAAATGTGCGCGACGGGTGTCGCGAGGTCGATGTGGCCCATGCGCTCACGGCGCACGATCGCGCGCGTGATTTCCACGCCGCATTTTTCGCAGATGATGCCCCGGAAACGGATGCCGCGGTATTTGCCGCAGTAACATTCGTAGTCTTTCTCCGGGCCGAAGACGCGTTCGTCAAAAAGACCATTCTTTTCCGGCCGCTGCGTGCGGTAGTTGATGGTCTCCGGCTTCGTGATTTCCCCGTGCGACCATTCCAGAACTTTCTCTGGGCTGGCAAGGCGCATGGCGATCGCGTTGAAATCCTGCGGGAGGGTGTCTTTGTTGCGCTTCATTGCATGAGGATTAGACATAGGTGGTATGCATGGTTTTACTGGCTGTCGCCGCCTTTAAATTCGAGATCGATCCCGAGGCCTCGCAGATGTCGGACCAAGACATTGAAGGTCGCGGGGGTGTTGCTCTCCTTGATCCTCTCGCCGGAAACGATGGCGTCGAATGCCGCGCTGCGGCCGAGGATGTCGTCAGATTTGTAGGTAAGGACTTCGCGAAGCGAGTGCGCGGCGCCGTAGCCGAGGAACGCCCAGACTTCCATTTCTCCGACACGCTGGCCGCCGTTTTGCGCTTTGCCGCCGAGCGGCTGCTGCGTCGTAAGGCTGTACGGGCCGATCGAGCGCATATGGATCTTGTCTTCAACCATGTGGTGCAGTTTCAACATGTACATGACGCCGACGCTCACTTTCTGCGCGAAAGGCTCGCCGGTGCGGCCGTCAAAGAGCGTGCGCTTCCCGTCTTCGGAAAGTCCTGCCTTCTTGAGTTCCGCGCGGATTTCTTCTTCCGTCGCGCCTGCGAATGACGGAACGACCGCCTGGTAGCCAAGCTCTTCAGCCGCAAGGCCGAGGTGCAATTCGAGAATCTGCCCGAGGTTCATACGAGACGGAACGCCGAGCGGGGTCAAGATGATGTCGACGGGGCGCCCGCTCTCGTCAAACGGCATGTCTTCTTCCGGCAAGACGCGTGAGATGACGCCCTTATTACCGTGACGGCCGGCGAGTTTGTCGCCGACGGAAATCGTGCGGAGCTGTGCGACTTCGATATGCACTCTCTTAATGACGCCGCTTTCAAGCTGATCGCCGTTTTCGCGCGAGAATACTTTGATGGAAACGATGCGGCCGCGCTTTCCGCCTTCCATGCGCATCGAGGTGTCTTTCACGTCCTTCGCCTTTTCGCCGAAGATCGCGTGCAAGAGGCGCTCTTCCGGCGTGAGCTGCGTTTCGCCCTTCGGCGTCACTTTGCCGACGAGAATGTCACCGGTGCGGACTTCCGCGCCGAGGCGGATGATGCCTTCTTCATCGAGATTGCGGAGCTTGAATTCGGAGACGTTGGGGATGTCGTGGGTCGTGACCTCCGGCCCAAGCTTCGTGTCGCGCACGACGCACACGAATTCTTCCATATGGATCGAGGTGAAGCGCGCGTCTTTCGCGAGTTTTTCTGAAATGACGATTGCGTCTTCGAAGTTCGCACCAAACCACGGCAAGAAGGCGACGCGGACGTTCTGTCCGATCGCGAGCTGGCCGTTGTCCGACGTGGATGCGTCAGCAAGTACCTCGCCCTTTTTCACTTTGTCGCCGACGGAAACCAACGGCCGCTGATGGAAGGTGGTGAAGCCGTTCGTACGCGAAAACGTGACGAGATCGTAGTTTTTTGTTTTGCCATCATTGTTTTTCACTTTGATCGTCCTTGCATCGGCGTACGTGACGTCGCCCGCTTCAGCAGCAAGGAGGAGGCGGCCAGAATCACGCGCGGCGACAGACTCGATGCCAGTCGCGACAACCGGCGCGTCAGGAATGATCAAGGGGACTGCCTGCTTCTGCATGTTGGAGCCCATGAGCGCGCGGTTCGCGTCGTCGTTCTCGACGAACGGGATGAGCGAAGTTGCGACGGAAAACGGCTGGTTCGTCGCGATTTCCATGAGATCCACGTCATTGCGCGCGACGATCGTCGGCTCGCCCTGCTTGCGGACTTCCACCATTGCCGGGACAATCTTGCCGTCGTCGGTGCGTTCAATAGCGGCGTGCGCGATCGCGTACTTCTCTTCTTCGAGCGCGTTCATGTATTTGATTTCCTTCGTCACCTTTCCTTTTTCGACGATCGCGTACGGAGTCTCGATGACGCCGAATTCGTTCGGGCGGGCGTAGAGCGCCATGTGGAGGACGAGGCCGATGTTCTTACCTTCCGGCGTGTGGATCGGGCAGACGCGACCATAGTGCGACGAGTGCACGTCGCGCACTTCGAGGCCGGCGCGCTCACTTACCAAGCCGCCGCGACCGAGCGTGGACAAGGTGCGCAAGTGCTCAATTTCATCAAGCGAGTTGTACTGCTGCATCAATTGCGAGAGCTGGTCGGTTGTAAAAAATTCGCGTATCGATGCCTGGAACGGGCGCGGGTTCACAAATTGCACCGGCAGTGTCGTCTCGACGTCCACCATCGCCATCCGGTCCTGGATGTTGCGCTTCATGCGCGAGAGGCCGCTGCGCATGCGCTGTTCAAGCAATTAGCCGACAA
>JBBUCP010000074.1:0-3072 GCA_038057725.1 Patescibacteria group bacterium
AGCACAGTTTCCCCGCGGCACAATCGTGCCGAGGGGATTTTTTATACAGAAAATGCAGAAAATCCACCCCTAAATACCTAGACTCGGTTCGGCAATCGAGTCAATGGCTACGGGGTCGTTGAACGAGACTTTGTTGACTTTCGACCCATGGGCGAGGATCGAAGAAGTGGGCTTTTTTATACCGCAATTTTCCACACGCCTCTTTCACGAAATGCAGGGATGTTCTGGCGCCGCGCAAGGTTACCGAGTACCGCGCCAGATTTGCCATGTCGCTTTGCGTATTCTGTGAGCGGTATGATCTCTGTGCTATTCAGATACGCGATGCGCTTATGCAAAGATTCGGTGAGACCCAGGGCGAGTACTTTTTCCATTCCCTTCGCACTTTTTTTATCACGATATTCCGGAAAGGCGGCATAATAGAGGCGTTTTTCTTTGTCACGAATGATAATCGGCGGAAAGCCGAGCCGCGCGAGGTGCCAATTTACGAGCACGCGACCGATACGCCCGTTGCCATCGCAAAAAGGGTGCACGTGTTCGAAGTCGAGATGAAATCGCGCGACTTTGTCCATGGCGTACGTTTCGTGATCGCTCGCGTAATCGGAGAGCGCCGCGTCTATCATGCGCTCGACATGTTCAGGAGCAGGAGCCACATGCGCACCAACGCGCACATATTCACCGACCGCACGAAAACGACCAGCAATAGAGTCACGTATGCCGGTAATGAGCATCTTGTGGAGCAATAGAATAGTTTCTTTATCTATTTCCCGCGTATCTGCATGCTTGCGCACATAGCCCGAGACACGCGCAAGATTTTTTGCTTCAAAAATTTCACGCGACGACGCCTCAACCTGAGCCTCTGCCTCAAGGAGAATTTTCTCGGTATCAGAAAGGGTCAACGTGGAATTTTCTATAGCGTTTGAGTTGTAAACAGCCTCGGGCACCTCTGCCTCATCGAGCACCGCAAGAAGCGCCGTTTTGCCGTTCTTCAATCGATCAAACTCCTTTTTCAGGTCACGTATTCGCTCGCGAATGCGCCTATCTGTAGCCATACGAGCAATTATAGGAAATACCTGTATTTTGTCAATGTTTGTATAATAGCTGCGTACTATAGCCTTTATTATACATACTTTATACAGTCTGATGCCTATCCTCCGTCAAATTTGCCCCTACAATTCACTATCAACACGAGTCCAAAATTCACTTTATTTTTTATCGAGCGTTCGATATACTGCGGGAGTCTTTCGGTTTTCGAACCGAAAGGGTTCTACATCCAAGGGTGGCCCTCCGCAAGGAGGGCCACTTTTTCAATTCCGACCCGGAAGTGATGTGAAGTGGTCGGAATGCCCTTCTTCATTCTCCGTTCATGTGCATGCGTCACACTGGTCGCATGACAGATCAAGAAAAGTGCGCGAAGTGTGAGCACCCGAAGCACACTTCAAAATGCCCGCAGTGTAATTGCGAGGGATAGGCATCCGGCAAAGAAAGCCCTCGGCTGCGCGCCGAGGGCGATGGAGTGTGTGATTCGCTTACTTCATTGCGTCACTTCTCGGTGCTCACCACCGTTCCGATGAGCTCCAGCGGAGGTAACGTAAGTTCCAGCGGGAAAAAGACGCAATCATGGGGCTCACGAAGAGGATCGCAGATCGCCGCTATGACTCCGCCGCCTTCCAACGTGCCGATGTCATACTTTTCGTAATTCAACGGCCCCATATACGGGGCGCAGCCTGGCTTCTGTGCTTTATGCGCGCGAAGCTCTAACGCTTCTTTCTCCTTCCCCTCCTTCAGGAGGTTCTGCACTTTGAGTGCCAGGGGGAAATCCATGCACTCGAACCCGTTTACTTTTTTGATCGTGCGCGTGTCCGACAACTTGTCCCCTTTCTTCTCACGCGTGAATCCGGGCCAGAGCGGCGCGTTTTTCGGCGGCACGATTTTCTCCGACCCGTCGCCGAGCCGGTTTCTAAACGGCTTCTCAGTGTTGAATACGGGCGGTTCAGGACGCGCACCCCCTTCTGCACACACGGCAGTTGAGAGCGCGCACAACATCGCGACCGACGCGATCGAGGTGAGTCGAAGAACGGTACACATTTCCCATCTCCTTGTGAGTGAGGCAGGATTGCCTCATGTTGAACACAAAGTCTGTTTTCCTTATACCATGAAAATGACGAAAAGCCGCTCTCAAAATGCTAGGAGAGCCCGCTCGCCCGATGTATATTCGACGGCAGACTGGTCACAACCAAACCAAAGAGGCAGCTATGAGGCTAGTGATCTTCGTTACCGTAAGTCTCCTTGCGACGCCTCTTTTGGCGGCGTCGCAATCACAAACGAAACAGGCAGAAGAACTGGAAGCAAAGATCAAACAGCCGTGCGTGCCCAGGCTGGAAGAGCGGCCGGAAACTCCTCTTGATTACCGCAGGTGCGGCGAGGGAAAGATGGTCGGGACTGACGCGTGGTATCGCTGTACTAGTGAGCTTGAACGGCTCCACCGGGCGGTATTCTTTTGGAATCTGTTTGTCGAACGCTGTGCAAAGGAGAAATAGGCAAAAGGCGCCCGCCCCCCAAGGGCCGGCGCCAACTTTTCGCATTGGTGAAGCTACTCCTTAGTTAGGGCCAGGACCACCGCCGTTGCCTTTATCCGCCGGAACGGTGGACGCGACGCACTGTCCTTGGTTCTTGAACGGATTGCCTTCACTATCGACAAGGTTCTTCCACCCGCCGTTCTTACACTGATCCTTGTCGGTTGCGACAGGAATCTCATACGTGAAGAGGGTCGAGTTGATGAGCGTGTTGTCGATGTCCGCCGCATGTTCACCATCCGCTGCAATCCAGCTTGAATCCGTCACGATCTGGATACTTACAACAGGATAGCTACCGTAATTGGCGAGTGCATTTGTGTACGGGTCATAGAAGGTACCGCCGAGCTGGGAGGTGTCCAAGAGACGTCCTGTCTCGAGGAAATCCCCCGTATTCTGCCACGTGCCTGAGACGCATGGTACACCCGCGGAATCGATGCCGAAGTACGCGAAGATGTTCTTCACGCCACTTGTCGGAGTCTGGACTTTGATTTGTGCGCGC
>JBBUCP010000075.1:0-4067 GCA_038057725.1 Patescibacteria group bacterium
GAACTGCATTCGTTGGTTATCAAAACGGCGGCACAGGAGTTTGATACTGACCCCGTAATGATAGGAGCAGTGATGTACCAAGAACAATCAACAAATGTGAATTTTGTTGATACGCTAAGCGATACCATTGGTGGCGTTATCGGACTCAATACGTCAGTAGGAATTGGGCAGGTGCGCGTGAACACCGCTCGTGCTCTGGAAGAGAAATATCCACAACTTGTGCCGGGGGCGGCATTTTCAGGTGACGACACCTTTACGCGAGTCGAGCGGCTTAAAGATCCGCTGTTCAACATTCGATACGTTGCCGCGAAGGTGCATTTTGATGCGACGTATTGGAAAGAAGCAGGTTTCGATCTTTCGGGAAGACACGATATTTTGGGCACGTTGTACAACACGCAAGATATCGCACATCCCTTAACGCCGCATGCAAATCCGGGAGCAAACGAATTCGGCAAAGGAGTCGGGGAAAATTATGAGCGCGTACGCGCGCTTCTCGGTCTATGAGCGCCTGGCGCTCTTGGCAGATACTAGCAGTCCTGTGCGCGATAGCGGTATTGGTATACGGCGGAGTACTTGCGAACGTGTATCGCCATGCCGGTATCGATCAAACCGCGTCGGCCGACGTGATTATAGTCCTTGGCGCGAGCCAGTGGGATGGCCAGCCATCGCCGGTATTTCAGGCGCGGCTCGACAAAGGCTACGATCTCTATAGTGCAGGATATGCGCCATACATCATCGTCACGGGCGGCATAGGAGAATTTGATATGTATTCTGAATCGGAGGTCGGGAAGAAGTATTTACAGGGACGCGGGGTACGTGCTGATGCGATCTACACCGAGGGAGTGAGTCATACGACATTTCAAAATCTGAATGAAGCAGCACGCATTATGCACGAAGAGGGATACGCTTCAGCACTACTCGTGAGCCACGATTTTCATATGATGCGTGCAAAAAAAATGTCGCACGATCTTGGGGTCGTCGTGCTTGCCGCCCCCGTGGTCTCTCAAAGTATTGTGCAACAATTCAAGTACAGTATGCGCGAGGTGTGGGTGTATGCATTGTATAGAACGTTTTGGGTATAAGCGTGACGTTTTTCAAAGGGTGTCAGAAACCTTTGTGGAGTTGATTATGCAAGATTTTACATACGCTATACTTTTCATATATGACCGATGAGGTGAGTCAGCCGGATTCGACCGCCGCGACAGGCTCGGGGCAAGCAGGCTCACCGCAAGCTGTTTCTCCGCCAGAACCGACGCCAACGCCGCAAGCGGCTCCGCCGGTTGCGGCTGGTTCCGTTCCGGCTCCCGAGCCGGTTGCGCCTGATGCGACTGTTCCGCCTGCGGTGGAAGTGCCCCCTGTGACTGCCGTGCCTGCGGAAGTTGTGAATCAGATTAGTGACCCCATTAGAGAGCCTACGGCCTCTAACGGGGCAGGCGTAGTTACAGAGGCTGTGCAGGATTTGATTACGCCGGAAAAACCGGTAACTCCCGAGGGGACACCTCAAATGCAAAATTCCGAGGTGTCACCTCCGAAATCGGCGGCAGCGGCGCAGCCGCTGCCGCCCCCCGTTCCTCCTGCGCCCCACCAATCCGCCGGCTCACATATGCGCGCGGTTGTGCAGTCGCGCAAACAGGCGCGGCTCGAAAAGATTATGGAAATAGCAACCCACAAGCGCGTAATCGTAAATGTCGATGTGCGCGAGGCACTGAAAGTCTCGGATCCGACGGCAACTAACTACCTGCGAGAGCTCGTGCGAGCAGGCCGTCTGAAGAGAAATGGGGTACGGGCAGGGACACGATATGAGCCTGCTTAGCCAAGCCTTGGCTAAAATAGCGCTATTGTAGCCAAAGGGCCCTTGAGCCAATCACTGAAATCTATTCCTTCATCCCACATCCACCTTATGTCCGGTACAATTGCGCGCATGGAATATGAAAAGAAAAGCGGATACGGCAAGCGGCCTCTGTGGCAGTGGGTGGCGCTCTATGTCGTCCTCGCCGCAGTTGTGTACGGCCTCGTGTATTACTTCTTCCTTGGTGGAGCGTATTAGTGCCAAAAGAAAACGGGAGCTCAAGGAGCTCCCGCAGAGAATCATAGTGTCGGCAAGGCACGCTACCGCACAAAGAGGAAAATTGCGTCTGGGTCGAATGTTTGTGGACGCGGATCCCATGAGGGCGGATTCAGCACCCACACCCATGCATTCTCTTCCATGCGGCTTCATCGCAAGCACGTCACTGTATTTTTCACCACGCATCGACGCATTGAGGCCGAAGAAATAACGACGCTTGCCTTTGGGAAGGGCTAAGACTGCCGCCGGTACCGCTTCGAGTGGAAAGGGTTTCAAGCCGTGCGAGTACGCCACTTTGACAATGTCCTTGAGCAGCGCCTCATCTTCGAACCCCAAGTCGTGCGGCGTCACACGGACGACGACCACCGAACTCTCGGCAGGGAAGCCTGACGGCATGCGAGCGTTCAGAAGCTTAATCGTGTCTCCGTCTATACGAATGCGTGCGTTGCGAAGCGCATCAAGCCCACTTAGAGGGCCGACGTACTGCGTTCCGTAGACCACCGTTTTCCAATTGATACCCGTTTGTTCCACGTGGCCGTACCCGATTGGCGGACTATCCGGCGGGAGAACCGACGGTTGTTCTGCTGAAGCTTGTTTGGTCGGCGCGTGCTGCTCTTTCGGCAGCTCCATCGGTTGCGTCGGCCTCGTCGCGGGGACGGGAACTGGCACCTGCTCTTTCGGTATGGGCTGTTCTGCAACCGGCGGGCTGCTGGTGATCGGCGGCGCTTTCCCGAACGCTAACTCGACGATTTGGATCTGACACGGATGGCAGTTGGACAGGAAGTACGCGGTTGCCGCGATGGGAATTGCCGCGAGACAGACAACGACGATAACCCACGGGGATACGCGAGGGAGGACGATGTTCATGTGTGTGTACCTCTCACTATGATCTGCATCAACTATCGCACACCGTCGCGCTGGGTGTACGCGTTTTGCACACAGCAGCAAAAAATGAAGATTCTCTTTTGAAATGCAACGCCGTAGCATAGACGGCATATGAAAAAGCGGGAGAAGTTTAGGCACCTGACACAGAAGGATCGAGACAGGATACATGCCCTGTACGGGCATGGGCACAGCCAGGTCGATATTGGGAAGGTGCTTGGGGTGAACAAAGGGACGATTTCAAGAGAGCTCCGGCGATACGGAAAAAAGACCTGGCGGTACTCAGCTACAGTCGCTCAAAAGGATGCGGAGAGGAAACGAGCACACAGCAAACGTCCTGGCATGAAGATCCAAACAAGAAAGCGTCTGAGACAATTCATCATCAAGGAGTTGAAACGTCTTCGTTCTCCTGACGAAATTGCAGGACGCATGAAGAGAGATGGTGTCAGTCCTCGTGTTGGTACCGCAGCGATCTACAAGTGGCTGTACAGCGAGGAAGGAAAGCCGTATTGCAAGTACTTGTGTACGAGACGGACACGGAAGAAACGTCAGGCACGAGCAACGAAGAAAGTACTCATTCCTGACCGTGTTTCCCTCGAGAAATTGCCAACAACAACTGGGCTCGTGCACACCGAGGGAGATCTCTTCGTGTCACCAACGAAAAGTCACTCAACGATGTGCGGACTTCTCGTTGTTGAGAAAGAGAGCTTGCTGTTCACTGGAGAAATCATTCCCAACAAGAAACAACGCTCCATTGTGCCCGCCATGCGTGCTGCAACAAAGGATGCCGACACCTGCACGCTCGACAACGGGATCGAGAACATCCATCACAAGGACTTTGATGTCGATGCGTATTTCTGCGATCCGGGAACTCCAACGCAAAAGCCGCGTGTCGAGGGAGGCATCGGACTTGTGCGGAGATGGTTCATTCCCAAGGGAACAAATCTTGCTGACATACCCGATGACACGTACCAATCCCAACTTCATTACTTCAACCACAAACACCGCAAGAGTCTCGGGTATCAAAGTGCGTACGAGGTGGCACGTGAGGCTGGTATCATTGACCGGATTCCGAGGAAGTCATTACTAGAGGCCGTTGCGTTTCGCTAGAGAATTTACA
>JBBUCP010000076.1:0-2262 GCA_038057725.1 Patescibacteria group bacterium
TGCACAGGCGTACCGGCTGCAAGCCGGAACATCCAGCCCGAAAAGACGATCGTCGCAAGAACACCCGGCGAGCGCGCCACACCGAGCGTGCGCAGGAAATACCGGGTCACGTAACGGCCGAGGAATGCGACACAAAGCGTTGCTGTGAGGACTGCCCCCAGAAGCTGGAACGACTGCCCAAGGACGAGGAACGCGGCGAGCGGCCAGATAAGGAGAAGCGTCGCACCTTGGATGCCGTCGAGGATGAAGAGCCCGACCGCGAGGTGGTTGCCACGTGCGGTCAATTCGCGGATCGTCTCGCGGTACGTCCAATCGAATGATTCATATTTCTCCGGGATTCGTGCCACAACGAGTGCCGAGACCAGCATCAGGGCTGATACACTTGAAAAAAGCACGAGGAGGCCGTTTTCGAGCGTTGCAAGCATATATCCCGCTCCCGCCGGGACGAGCGCTACCATCGCTTCGCGCACTAACGCGTGCGGCGAGCGTTCTACGACTTCTGCTTCCGCCGCCTTGTACGGGATCCAGTAGAGCGCACGATGAATGCCGATCGTTACCGCGAACGTGGCGATTAACCAAAACACGCGGTCGTCCGGCTGTGCGAGGAAGACCGTGGCAAAAAAACCATACGAGCCGACGGCTGCCAGGGTGCCGAGGATGAGCGCGCGGCGAACGCCGCGACGCAGCGCCATCCCGGTGAGCGGCGTGAGAATGAACGTGACTACTTGGGAAAGCACATACAAGGCCGCGGTCCCGGCGAGCGCCATCTCGACCGTGTCAGTGGCGATGAAAAACATGCGGAACACAATGACCCAGGCGAAGACATTCCCGGCCGCGAGCGCGAGGCGGAATAGAAAACGATGCGTGAAAAGTACCCGGGCGTTCGTCCCCTCTTGCATACGCAATCAGGCAACCCGGGACGGCGCCGCGTGTTGGGATCGTTTAAAAGACGCGAGGATCGGAAGAATCGGAAGAATCGCAACAAGCGCGTAACCGACCCAAACGCTCCACGTCGCGTAGAGCGACCAGCCGGAAAACGGCACAAGGAAGAGCGCGTCGAGCACGACGGCGGCGACCGCCCATGAAATCGTATAAGGCACGAGGTCTTTCCAATTCGGGAGATGGAGCGAACGCGCAGCGATCGTCGTCACCCCGGCAAGTGCGACAAGGCGTACGACAAGCGAGAGGACACCGGCCGCGAGGCCGTAGATCACGAGCCCCGACCACAATAAATACATGATCGCATAAATGGCGATGCCCCACCCGAGCGCGTACATTCCAAATCGCAACATAGGCACATCATACACCCCCGCAAGGCTTTCGCCGTGCGGGGGTGTAGATAACGAAAATTCGTTACGTCTGCAACTGAATTACCAGTTGTTGCGTCGTCCGCCACCGCCTCCGCCACCTCCGCCCCAGTCGCCACCGCCACCACGATTTGAATCGCGGCGAGGTCGCTCCTCGAGAGGACGAGCTTCGTTGACCGTGAGCGTGCGCCCGCCGAAATCCTTGCCATTCATCGTGTCGATCGCCTTTGCAGCGTCGTCATCGTTGGCGAATTCGACGAAGCCGAAGCCCTTCGAGCGTCCGGTCATCTTGTCCATGATGACGATTGCGGAGCTGACGGCGCCGGCCTGTGCAAACGCTTCGCGGAGCTGGTCTTCCGTCGTTGAGTACGGGAGACCGCCCACATAGAGTTTCTTTGCCATTGTATAGTCTGTTTCTTCCTATAAAAATGTAAACCGATCCTTCTCCTTACTTGCCTCGGAAAACCTCCGCAACTGGGGAAAAACTTACATTCCCCGAAACCCTAGCATATTCGTGAAATAAGGCAACGGCACCGATTTGCCCACCTGTGGATATCGTTGTAGAGTGGCGACGGTGCGGGAACGAGGTTCCTGCCGCGCACAACGCCTTGGAGGCACCATGCAAAACGCAGAAAATGTACACGTTGCGGAGGATAAACTCCTTGATGCGATCAAGGGAGTTATCCAAGGTCCTTGGGGATTGTCGGCCGGAGAAGTCGAGGAGGCCTTCCGTCGGATTATCGAGAGGCGGTACGGCATCAGTGTAGCCCGTTCTCGCGGTCAGCCGAAGCAATGGGAGAAATCCAAGTAAGTCAGGTATGGCCGACGGCGTCCTTGATGTCGTCGGCCTCCCTATTTCACAATTCACCAAAATCTGATATAAATACAGGCGTCCGATACGGGCCCTTAGCTCATCTGGTAGAGCACCTCATTTGCAATGAGGGGGTGGCAGGTT
>JBBUCP010000077.1:0-548 GCA_038057725.1 Patescibacteria group bacterium
GCTTTGCTCGCGATCACGTCGGCAACGCTCACTGCCGTCAGACCTCTCGCTCTCACTGCGTCTTGGAACTTCATCGTCTTTTCTCCTTGTCGCGATGAGCCGCTTTCGATCGAAAGACCTACAGCGCGGCAATGTGCAGGTCTATGACCAGATTAAAGAAAATCGGCCGGACTGTCAAAGCCCGGCCGTTTACTTGCGTGCCTACCACTGGAATACGACTGCGCTAAATGGCCGCATCTTTATCCGTATCTGGTTATCAGGCGCTGTCGAAAGATCGCGTTCACCGTTGCCAAACCACTGAATCAGTTGCGACACGGCTACGTCTGCTGCCATGCTTGACGTGGCGCCGAGAGAAACTGGATCTGCGCAACCGAAGTTATTCTGTGCTTCTGAGTCTGCAAACCAAGAATGGTCCCACTCTTCACGGTGATCCGCGTTTGATGGCACGAGCGTGTGTACGATAACGTAATTGGCATCAACGCGTGTCTCAATGACAAGACGTGTTGCGCCGCTCCTTTGAAAGATCGAATGCATGAGCTGTTTGCGTG
>JBBUCP010000077.1:558-4223 GCA_038057725.1 Patescibacteria group bacterium
AACACACATGAATACGACGTCTCTAAAGAGGGTCTTTTCGGAAGCATATTCAGACCGCGCCTCGAAAGTCCCACCACTCAGATACTCGACGATCTCGATCAATGCTTGCGCCTTTTCGACTCCAGCATGCCGCGGTCCGTAGAGCTGATTTGGCGGGTTGTTGGTTGCGACAACCTTGGCATCGAATCCTCGGACATCTGCAACGCCAAGCTTCTTAAGATGCAAGACTAGATAACTCGCGACGCCTCCGAGTCCGATGACGTCGATCGAAAGATCAAACCGGCCTTTTTCGAACACGGCTGCCTGTCGTGAGTAGCTTACTTCTTGAGCCATCGTATCCTCCCGATTCCTCTCCATAACTTACCTTTCAACTTTTGTTTCTGTTGTGGCGCTAGTTCCGGTTCCGGTCTTGGTTCAAACTCTGGCTCAACCTCCGCAGAAACTACTGGCGTGGAAATCTCGACCATGACAGGCGGCCACTCATTGATGCTCGCCGGAGCGTAGTATCCCGGCGTTTTGCGCGCCATGGTGATCATAAGGAGGAACGCTCGATCAAGCCTTCCATCCTTGATGTGCATCTGTAGCTCGACCGACTCACTGCCCAACCCACATGCGACATTGTTATAGCTGATGTACGGCGCGTGCCATTTAACAATCTGTCGTGTCAGATTTTCCCACGTTACTTCCTCCTGCGATATCGTGAGCAAAAACTCACCGATTTCGTTTAAGCCAGTATCGCCTACGAGAAGTGTCGTGCCGACAAAAACCCCAGTGTCACTTGCAGCGATATTGGCGACGTAGCCCTCTTGGCATAGCTGGTCGAACTCACCGTATGCCGAATTAACTCTCTCCATGCGCCTCTTTTGCGGCACAAGACTGCCGCAAAAGCGCGCAAAGAGAGCGCGTATCTGGTCTACTTCAGAGATAGCGCTCATCCGTTTGACTCCCTTTTCTCATGCCCGCTTATGATATAACAGTCTTTTTGGGCTTCAGTCAAATTTACGTCTTCGGCTTGTCCAATTTTTCCAACCCCAAGAGCTTGAAAACAGCGTAAATGATGAGGCAGAGGATGAGGAAATCGACGGTGACCATAATGAAGTCCCCGATGAGAAATTTCCCGATCGCGAAATCTTTGAAGCCGTCCGCGCGGCCAAGGAAAATACCGACAAACGGATTCACAATGTCTGTCACGAACGCAGTCACCACCTTTTGCACAGCGGAGCCGAGGACAAAGCCGATGGCAAGTCCCATAACCCCGCGCTCGCGCACGAATTCCAAAAAGCCGCCGAACGCTTTGTGCGGTGCGCGGAAAAGAGTGCGCGTCCGCCCGCCAAGCTCTTCGGTTGCTTCATCGAGCGGGATTACCTTTAGCTCGTCCTCCATGCGCACATTATACCTCAGCGAGTGAACTTTTTTGGATGCCTAAACGTGGTAGTATGCAAGATATGAGCACCGTAACCATTTCAAAAACTAAATACGAATCTCTTAAAAAAGATGCTGCCTCCTATCGGAAAATCGCCTCCGCTGCGGGAACAGGTTTGTTTCAGTCGCCCCCGACGCGCAACGCAAAAGAAGTCATTACCGCGATGAAAGAGACGGGGCGGTACTCGAAAAAATTCCTTGACGGTCTTGCTAAGGGGCTTGCTCGTTCTTCGTATTTCAAGAAATAGGAAACGCACGCATGAAGATACTTCCCCTTCGTGCGGATCAAGAGAAGTTTTTAAAGAAACGAAATTTGTTGCGCAAATACGAGAAACAGAAGGGGCTTTTTGAGGAAAACATTTTTCACCCGAGCCTCAATTTTGAGTTGCTTGAGCCAAAACACATGCACATCTATAGTTTTCGAGTTGACCGCAAATATCGCGCTTCGTTCATCTTTCTCAATCCGGAATTGGTGGAAGTCGTGGACGTGACAAATCACTACCAATGAAAATCACTTATATCTTCTCATCCAGCGCCTCATTTACGAGCCTGTCGGCCTCCTTGTTTTCCTCGCGCGGGACGTAGGTAAAAGTGACGGTGCCAAAATCTTTCAAAAGATCACGAACTTTCTGTGCCTGCTGTTTGAGATTCGGCTCTTTGATTTTCCAATTCCCCTTCAGTTGCTCAACGACAAGCTGCGAATCGAGCCGAAATTCGAGATCGCGGTCTCGTAGGAGCATCTCAAGCGCGCGGCCGAGCGCGATCACGACCGCTTCGTATTCTGCCCAGTTGTTCGTCTGCTTTTCACCGAGGTACTGTTTTATTTCCGTCTTCTTTTCGCCGTCGATAATCACCACGCCCGCACCGGCTGGTCCTGGGTTACCTCTCGCTCCCCCGTCCGTATAAATTACAACGGTAGACATTATGCGACTGGAACGGGAGTTGGTTCGGAAGATGTTCCTGCAAGTGTGCGATACGCATGCACCATCGCGAGCATGGAGACAGGAATAGTGACAAGAAGGCCGACGACAAGCGCAAGAAGGCCGAGGATGTTGAGGCCTATGACCGCAAGGACGAGGAGGAAAAGTTCCATTTTGTGGCCCTTGGTCATGTGCCAACTTTCTTTGTACGCCTCGAGGGGCCCGCGGCCTTTATCAATCACCAAGTACGACGCGAACATGAGGCCAAGTGCGGCGATAACGCCAGGGACAATAACGAGGATCAGGCCGACGACGACCGTGAGGCCAACGAGGATCTGCGCGCCAAGGTAGCGGAGAAACACAGAGGGGTTCCAGAGATCCGCGATTTTCGCCGTCTCCACATTGTCGTGCGCGCGAATCGCGAAGGTGACGAGGCCAAGCTCGACGAAAATGCCGATGATTGCGCTCGCGATCGACATGAGCGTCGTTGCGGCCGTGACCGGCGCGCCTTCGCCCGGATCAAGCAAGCTCGATGCGATGCCGCTAATCGCCATCGCAATGACAAAGGCACCGATGATGATAAGAGGGCGCTTTTTAAAAATTTCCCACCCAGCACGGATGCACGCACCAACGGATAGTTTTTCCATATGCCGCTACTATAGCATGGCTCACGCGCGAGGATTGAGGATATCCTCAATACGGAGAGCTAACCTATCAGGCCCCTTGAAGGAGTCCTTCTCAATGGTTGCAAGCATATCCACAAGCGTTCCTGGCGACGGAGCAACGGTGAAATCCATCGGCGTGCGGAAAAATTGGAAGGCACGCTGCTGTACGCCGCTCTCGGGGCAAACGATCGTGACTTCGGTATGGTTCATATCCTTCCCGAATTGGCGGGCAAAGGTGATGCGCGTGTTGCGGACGCGAAAGAGTGGCTTCGGGTTTCCCATGCCAAAGGGCGCGAGGCTTGAGAGGTCCCGTAGAAGTACCGTCGTTACCTGCTTCAGAGAGAGGTCGGCATCGGTCGTCGGGACGACGACCTCTTTGCGGACACTGCTCAATTCATCGGCAGCTTTGGTGAGTGCTTCGTGGAGCGTGTGCACCGAATCGTGCGAGACGGAAAAACCGCCGGATGCGTGGTGCCAGCCGAATTCCTCGAATGCATCGCCTGCTTTGGTAAACAACTCAACGACGGACAGCGAGCCGTCGGAACGCGCGGAGCCTTTTAACTTTCCGTTTGCGTCTCTTCCCCACATTAAGACGACGCCACCGCGATCTTCCATGATCGAGTTCGCGGCAAGTCCCATCAGTGCCGGCTTCCACTCC
>JBBUCP010000078.1:0-10283 GCA_038057725.1 Patescibacteria group bacterium
CGTATGCAAAAGCAGAATCTGCCGAGTCGCTCGCGGAGACGATTGCACAGCTCGTCAAAAATGAATCAGAGCGTACGGTGCTTGGCGCAAAAGGCCGCGCCTTCGTCGAAAAAGATCACAGCTGGCAATCCGTCGCACAAAAAATCATTGCACTTGCAACGGGAAAGGTCGAACCTTTTTCACGGCTTAACAAAGCCATTTAAGAGGCATTTTCGCTTTTCTGCATTTTGCGGAAAAAATCCTTGACGACATAGGTGAGTGTGTACCCGAGGACCAGCGCGTCCATGCCGAGCGAGCGCGCAAAATGCCGTTCCTTCCGGTACCGTTTATACGCTCCCGCATACGACATGGTGGTGTGCACAATGAGGGTATAGAGCGAGTGGAATTTCGTCGGGAAATGATTCTCCAAGAGCATCTCGACGTTAGACCGCGAGACGAACCACGGCGCTTCGTAGCGGTCTTTGAGGTCTATAAAGCGCGCCTTGCAGACTTCCGCGAGGCAGTCCGTGTCGGGCTTGCGGCGCGCTTCAAATATTTGGAATACCGTCTCGAGGTCCGGGTAGTACAAATCAAGGCATTCGGCGAAAATGCGGCAGTCCTCGAACGCTGCATTGATGCCCTGGCCGTAGAAGATCGTCATGGCGTGCGCCGCGTCCCCCATCAACAAACAAAAATCCCGGCAATGCCACTTCGATGTGTAGAGTGAGGTGAACGGCGTCGCTGGCTGACGCATGAAATCCTCGACGTATGATTCGAGATACGGATACAAGTCGGGCACATGCTGTTTGAAAAATTCCGCACACGCTTCTTTCGTGCGGATCGATTCAAAACTATCCGATCCGGCAAGCGGCAGCGTGATCGTCGATGTGAAAAATCCCCTCCAATTGGGGATGCCAAAAACTGCCGCGCTCTTTTTGGACCAGAGGTGAAAGGCGTCTTTCCGAAAGGGCAATGCTCCTTCGTGCGGTGCTGGAATATTGATGTTTTTATAGCCCCAGTCCATCACGTCGAGCGTTACCTCGACCAATCCTTGTTCTTCCATCGCGGTGCGTACCGCCGAGTGGATCCCGTCGGCACCAATTAGAATGTCCACTTTTTTCGCCTCGCGCGACTTCGTGTTTTGATTTTCGAGAACCAGTGTGCGTCTTTCAAAATCAATACCGACGCAGCGCGTGTTGTAGGTCACCGTGATATGTGGATATTTTTTCATCTCCTCTGCAAGGCACTTATTTAAATCATTGCGGTTGATTGACCATTCCGCAAAACCTTGGCGCTCGCCGTACGCTTGGTAGAGAAGTCCGTCTTTTTGATGGATGATGCGGCCGGCTTCGCGCGTGCAGAGTTTTTTCACCTCGTCCCAGAGGTGCACTTCCTGTAAGGCGCGGATGCCGCGGACGCAGAGCGATTGGTTGATTGATTTGTACGAAACCACGGGGAGGTTCTCGACCGACTCGCGCGATTCGTAGATTTCAACGTCGAAATTGCGGCGCGCAAGGTAGATCGCAAGCAGGGAGCCGCCCATGCCGGCTCCGATGATCGTCACCTTCTTGTCGGGCATCTTGATCATGGTGTTAGAAAGGCGTCCCGGAAGGCGCCGGCAAATTTCTGCACATACACTTCGAATTCTTCTCGGGTGAGGTGGACGCCAGGCTGCGGCATGCCGGTCGTGAGGTTCGCGTCAACAATGTAGAGCTTTCCGTCGTCTCGGTCGCGCAAGCAGTCCAAGGCTCCAAAGTCAATTCCCATTACTTCGCAAAAGCGGAGGATTTTCCGTTGCTCGTTGTGTGTGAGGTAGTCGTCGGTCGGTACCATGGTCGAGGTCTGCGTGTTGTCGAAGCGGTCGAAGGCACTTCGTGTGCGGTACGTCATGAGGGGGATATTCCTGCCAACGACCTTAACGCGCAAGTCGGCGACTCGGTCACCGTCCTGGTTATTGATGAGCTTCTGGTATATGTATCCTGCTTCAGGCTCGCGCGGGCATTGCACCACCGTGCCGTCGTGCATCGCGTTCTCGTTCGATTTCTGCACGCATTCGCCCTCGAACGTGCGCGGGTCGAGAAACGTGCCATAGCCGAAGACATCGGAGAAGACGCGCTCGACCTTTTCCTTGCTGATGTCACGCGCACGCGCGTTAATGAAGCGGCCTTTCCGAAGGAGTTCCTCTTCGGCCGGATCGGCTTTCCGCAGCGTCACGTCTCTGAAGGACATCGCGAGGTCGTAGGGCCTCTCCAGATTGTTGTGCATGTCGAGGCCGAGTTCGTGTGCGATCGTATAGTGCACGTAATAGTATTTCGGAAGGTCGGGATAAAAGAGAATTGTCCGGCGCGGACCTTTTTTTCGGGCGCGTCGGTACCGGATTGCGCACGTATACCGGATCCAGATCTCGTAGGATATGGCTTTGTACCTCGCAGTGAAATTGAACGGAAACCGGTACAAGACGGCACCGGTGAGCGCGGCAGCTCCCGTACCGATGATCCAGGCGAACCCGACTCCCGAGAGACCGAAAGGAAGGAGCGCATAACTCAAACCAACGACAGCCGCGGCGTAGACGAAATTGATCGCGACGATCGCGCCAGTATCTTTTTTAACTTGGAAATATGCGTTCGCAATCGACATGGCGCTCACCGAGAGACCCGCAAGGGCGATGAGGCGAAGGAGGGTGGCGCCTTCCGCCGCGTACTCTGGCCCAAAAAGAGAGAGCACGAACCCGCCGAGGATTAAGAGGGCGGCAATAGCAGGAAGCATGAGGGCGATGATGATTTTTACGGCGCTTCTGAAATGTTCGGTGAACCGCGCTTCTTCGTTCGAGCCCTCGGCAAAGAGCGATCGCGTCGTCGCGAAGGGGATGACATAGAGCAAGTTGCCGATCATCATTGCTATGTAGAAGTATGCCGCTTCCGGCGCGCCGATGTTCTCCATGATGATGAGGGGGAGAACACTCGCGGGAATGAGGTTCAACGAACTGGCGAGATAATTTCCTGATGAGTAGCGCCACACGCGCCGGACGACGTCAGGGTCAAACCGGAGACTTGGCTTATACCCGAACGACCACACGAGGGCGAGAGCGCCGATCGCGAATCCAAGCGCGTGAGAGAGGCCTGTCGCCGCGAAGATGCCGACCGCGCCGAAGGCGAAGAACGCAAAGGGGAAGGCAAGGCGCGCGGCGCTGAAGGCGCTATTGACGAGAAAGATGAAATGAGACCGCCGACGAGCGAGGAACACCGAATCCTTGAGGGTATTAAGCGCCATTGCAATGCACGTCGCGATAAAGAGACTGGCGACGACGGCATGTTCGCGGATGAAAAGCAGTTTCGGCGAGACAACTGGAAGGATAATCAAAAATACGCTTGCGGCAACAAGTGCTGCAAGTGTGACGAGGATAAACGCGGTGTTGACGGTGGTCTTTGGGTGCTCTTCCGTTGGTAAGAAGCGCACGAGTGCCGCATTGAAGCCGATCTGCGCAATGATCGAGATCAGTGTTGTCGCAGCGATAAGTGTCGTCGCGAGCCCTACTTCCTCGGTGGTAAAAAGCCGTGCGCAGATGAACCAGAAGAGAAAGCCAAAAAACGCGAGCGAGGCCGTCGCCATCATCAGATACACTGAATTCTTAAAGAGACTATCACTCTGGAAGCGTTTGAGGAGCGCAGAAATCATGAGGAAAAAGCGTGCGACAAAATGCTATTATGGCACTCTTCCCTATGGAGTTCCGCAAGAGTACCCGTTTTCAGGGCAAGAGTCAAAAAAACCACCGTTTCTACCTTGTAGTCCTGTTTGCGGCAATCCTCATCACCGGCTTTTTTGTGTCGCAGCGGGCGTATGCGCCCACTCTCGGGGAGGGAGATATGCACTCCGTTCCACCGCAAAGTGAGTCGCCGCTGCCGCTTTCCGTGCCGATACAAGCCGTATCGACGCCCGTTACCACTCCTCCCGCACAAGGGGAGGTTGGTCTTTCAGTCGCCGAGACGCTCACGGGATTACGCGAGGATGAACTCAAGCGGCAGCTTGACGATTTCGTCTCTCTCGGCATCACGTGGGTGCGCCTCGATTTCGATTGGGCGGTCATACAGCGCAACGGGCCCGATTCGTATGATTGGTCGCGTATCGACCGCGTCGTTGCCGAGGCGGGGAAGCGGGATCTTAAGCTCCTGCCGATCCTCACGTATACGCCCCGCTGGGCGCGCAGCGAGGATTGCTCGGCGCGCTGCCCACCAATTGATCCGGTGACGTTTGCAAGCTTTGCTGCAGTGGCGGCCGAGCGGTATGCGCCGCACGGCATCCATATCTGGGAAATCTGGAATGAACCGAACGCGGCAGGGTTTTGGCGCCCAAAGGCCGATCCGGCGCAGTACGCGATGCTTCTTAAGGTGACCTACCTCAATATCAAGAACGTCGATCCTGATGCGTTCATCATCTCCGGTGGTCTCGCAATCGTTCCGACTGGCGACGGTTCGATCGCGCCACGAGAGTACCTTGCGGCTCTTTACGCCGAGGGTGCCGGGCCGTATTTCAATGCGGTCGGCTTCCATCCGTACAGTTTTCCGGCGACGGCAACGTACGAAGCATCTTGGAACGCGTGGCAACAGATGGAAAATACGAATCCAAGCCTGCGCGGCATCATGATTGCAAACGGAGATCGGGATAAGCAGATCTGGATCACGGAGTACGGCGCACCGACGAATGGCCCAGGGAATGCGTCCGCTGCGTATGTTCCGGGCGAAAAAACCGACCACGTGACCGAAGAGCGGCAGAAGGAAATGCTGATAGATGCGGTAGGAGACGCCGCAAAGCACGATTGGCTCGGGCCGTTCTTTTGGTATTCATATAAGGACATAGGGACGTCGCAAGGTACGACGGAGAATTTCTATGGATTACTCCGTGCCGATGGCAGCGCGAAGCTGGCGTATGATGCTCTGAAAGCGATGCTACGGGATCGCGCGGACGAATAGGGAAGAGGCGGTGATGTTCTACGCCACCAGGAATCCACCGAGAACGAGAAGGACTGCCGCGCCGATTTTCCAGTGCAGCCGCGCGTAGTCCAATCGCTCCCTCAGGCGGACGCCGAAGAGGCTTTGTGCAAAGATGGCAACGACAACGATGACGAGCGGCATGAGCGCGTTGAAGGCGCTCACTTGTGCCAGTGTCGCGTAGGAGAGCGCCGTGATATAGAGGACGGAATTCAGCGAGTCGAATGATTTGCCAAGCGCGGCGTAGGGGAGGTAGGTGACTGCCGCGCGCGAGAAGAGCTGCCGAGCGCGGCCCTTCCACGCGAGGATCGCGAGGAGGATGAGGACGCTAGGGATCGTCGAATACACATAAAAGCTCACGGCGTTTACCTCGTGCGCCGCGTTCAGGTATTTGAAAAAATATGCTTCGAGCGCGATGTTGAAGACAAAAATAAAAAAGATGGCGCCCCAGATGTTCCAGGTGAGTTCGCGGCGAAAGTGGTGCGTAATGCCGTCGAGCGAGAAGGCAAGCCCGCCGCAGATGAGGAGAATGATGCCGAGTATTTGCGCCTGCGTGAGCGCGACGCCAAGGATTTGCGTATCAATGATGAGGAAGAGGAGCGGTGCGAGGTAGGATGCCGCCCCGATCACGGTCATTTCCACAGTTCGCAAAAGGTATGTGAATAGCAATGTGGAGAGCGCGGTCACCAACCCGATCGGCAGGTAGCCCCAGTGGAAGAAGAACGTGAGATCGCCGAGAATCCCTGTCGCGCCAAGAGCCGCGACCGCCAGCAAAAAGAAAAACGCGCGATAGAACGATGCGACATACGAATCAACGCCGCCGTCGCGCACGATCCCTGCTTTGTCGACCGCGCTCTCCAGCGCGCCCGCAACGATCGATCCGAGCGAATACGTTTGCCACATCGCTGCATTGTACCGCGCCCAGGGAAAATAATTGAAAAATAATACTCACCGCATCTTCACGATCGAAAGCGGATACTTGATGTCATAGGTCGTCTTTATAAGAGAATAATTTTATCTCACTATGTTAACCGTCGCAGCATTTTTGATGGCACTCTGGTTCACTGCAGTGGTCCTTTCGTTCACCATGGGCGGATTTATCCATCTTCTCCTTGTTGTCGCGGTCGTGACGGCGATGGTGCGCATCATCGAAGGCGAGAATCCCTTGCAGGCATAGGAATCGAGTCGGATGGTTACCTTTGCAAAATTTGCTGGGGAATAAGGTATGGTATATTGGCTGTATGGAAACTGACATAATCAAAAGCCCTGACGTGTCCCGTATTGTGGAAAAGCAGCATCTCAATAAATGGGTCGCATTCTCGCCTGACTACGCTGAAATTCTGGCGTTCGGCGACCGCCTTGTGGATGTCGACAAGCAAGTTGATGGCGCAAAGGCAGTATTTGCAAAGATTCTTCCGGATGCATTCTTTGCTCCGGCGGATTTCTCTCTACAATGAAATTTGAGTATCTCACCGATGTTAACTCGAAGACTACATCTGGGCAGTCGAAGAAACGTCCGGTCGTGGAAATAACAATTAGCCACGGTAGCAAGTCACGCGAATATTTGGCCGTCATCGATTCTGGAGCGGACGTGACGACGATGAGCGCGGAAGTCGCAGAAGTTTTCGGAATTGATCTTAGCACATGCGTACGACAACGCCTTCTCGGCATTTCCGGAGTCCCGCAGGATTCATACGTCGGCTATCTCGACATCAGTGTCAAAAAGCTGAATGAAACTTTGAAGCTTCCCGTCATGTTCACGGAGGCCAATATTCCGATACTGCTTGGGCAAGAAGGATTTTTCGACCAGTACCGCATCAAGTTCGAGAAAGACCACGATATATTCGAAGTCTACCGGTTCAATCGGGATTAACACGGTACCCGACGACCGCTTTTTCCGCATCGTACCGAAATAGCTTAGAATATCCGGATGCCCAACAACCCCTGGCAGCGTGCACTCGCGCAACTCGAAAAAGCGGCTGCCATTGTCGAACTCGATCCGGAATTGAAAGCGCGGTTGGAAAAGCCGGACGCCATCGTAGAAGCGGAATTCGGCGTACCGATGGATTCTGGCGAGGAGACAAAATTCCGTGGTTACCGCGTGCAGCACAACAACATCCTCGGCGCATACAAAGGAGGGTTGCGCTACCATCCGGCGGTTGATCTCGATGAGGCCAAAGCGCTCGCGTTCTGGATGACGATGAAATGCGCGCTTGTCGGCGTGCCGTTTGGCGGCGGGAAAGGCGGCGTCGAGGTTGACCCGAAAAAACTTTCCGAAGGCGAACTCGAACGCCTCACGCGCGCGTTCACCAAAGAGCTTGCGCTCCACATCGGCCCGGAAAAAGACGTTCCTGCGCCTGACGTCGGCACGAACTCGAAAGTGATGCATTGGATTTATGATGAATATTCGAAGCTCGTCGGGAAGCCTTCGCCAATGGTTGTGACCGGGAAGCCGCTCCAAATCGGCGGCTCGGAAGGCCGCAGTGAAGCGACCGGGCTCGGCGGCGCATACGCGCTTTTCGCGATCCTCAAAAAACTCGGCAAGGAACCAAAGGGAATGACGGTGGCGATCCAAGGCATCGGGAACGTCGGCAGTTTCCTCGCGCTGTATTTGCACGAAGCGGGGATGAAGATCGTCGCGCTCGCGGATTCCAAGGGCGGGACGCATGATTCGAGCGGCCTCGACGTCGCCGCCGCACTCGCATACAAAAAAGAAAAGGGGACGCTTGCGGGATTCGCGCGCGATATTTCTTCGCAAGAAATTCTCACACTCCCCGTCGATATCCTCGTCCCCGCCGCGCTCGAAAACGCGATCACGGAGGGAAACGCACGCGACGTGAAAGCGAAAATTGTCCTCGAGTTGGCCAATGGCCCGACGACCCTCGAAGCCGACGCGATTCTGGCCGAAAGGGGAATAACGGTCATTCCCGACATCCTCGCGAACGCCGGCGGTGTCATCGTCTCGTATTTCGAATGGCTGCAAAACAAGAGCGGGCAAAAATGGGCGAAGACAGAAGTCTTCCACGAACTGAAAACGAAAATGGATTCGGCGTCGGATAAGGTCTTCTTCACTTCCCGCGGCAAGCGCATCAGTATGCGCGACGCAGCCTACGTCGTCGCCTTGCGCAATATTCAAGATAGAATGGCTGTATGACGCGAAAAATCTGGATCATCGTCATCGCAATCCTCGCCGCCCACACGGCGTTGTTGTATTTCATGGGTCAGCCCTGGATGTACGAAGGTGGATATATCAAACTTTGGTACGGCGCATCGGTTTTGACCAGTGAAAATTCGCAACACCTTTCCGATTGGTACACACTCTCGCACGTGATCCACGGCATCCTTTTTTATGCCGGCCTCTCGCTTGTCTTTCCCAAGCTTTCCGTCGGCACGCGGCTCCTCATGGCGCTCGCCATCGAATCGGGATGGGAGCTTTTTGAAAACACCGACATGATCATCAACAGGTATCGCGAACAAGCGCTCGCGCAAGGCTACTTCGGCGACTCGATCGTGAATTCAACCGGCGACATGCTCGCGGCGCTCGGCGGCTTCCTCCTTGCCTGGCGCCTCCCGATCTACGCATCAATCATTGCGATCATCCTCCTCGAAGCCATCGCCATCTATTTCATCCGTGACAGCCTCACGTTCAACATCATCCAACTCATCCACCCCATCGACGCCATCGGCGCGTGGCAGTCGCGCTAGCGAGTATCCACAGCCCGCTCATTCGAAGGCTATACGACAGGAAAAATGAGTTACAATCTTTTCATTACGCAGGGGAACCCGAAAGGGACTTAAAGAATTATTATGGATTTATCCATTTTTCTAGCAAAGCTGTTTGGTCTATATTTCTTAATCGCGGGTGGGCTCATCATGCTTCGGCAGAAGTCGTTTATGCCGATCATCACCGAATTCTTCGGCTCACGGGCGCTCATCATGCTCCTCGGCGCAATCGAGCTTGCGGCGGGTCTCGCGATCGCGATTGCGCATCCGACACTCTCGCCTGATTGGCGCGGTGTCATCACCCTCATCGGCTACACGATGATCGCCGAAGGCGTCATCTACCTGTCGTCTCCCTATACGAAGCTCCACAAATGGATGCATCACTTCAACACGCCGACATGGTTCACCTCGGGCGGCCTTGTGGCAGTCGTACTTGGCGGATATCTCGCTGGCAAAGGCTTTGGTTTTTGGTAATTTCTCCGCTCGCGACAGCAATCATTGTAAAAACCGACGCCGCCGGGAAGTGTTCTCCGGGGTCGCTGTCTGCGCCTGCTGGCGCAGCGCTCACTCTCGGCTCGTCAGCCTGCGAGAGACCCCGTCAAACACCTTCCCGCCGTCGTTTCCGGTCTTTACAACGAAAGCTGCCGGCTCGCTCCGTTGGCGGGTTAAGTATTGCTTAAGCATTTCTGAATCGCGCGAAAAAAACCGGGTTCGATCGCTACATCGGGTGTGTTTTGTAGTTCCGCCAAAATATCTTTGTTGACCCAGCGGAAAGCGGTATGTTCTTCGCTCAACTGAACTTCAAACGGTTCAGCTTTCACTTCAAAAAAAGTGACTTTGTATAGTGCATCGAGTACGTGGTCTTTAACTCGAAAATCATAGGTGTCTAAGATTCTTCCTACAGTAAAATTTCCGATTGAAGGCACTTCTTCCTTTATTTCTCTCTGGGCAGCGTCTTCAAGTGTTTCGTTTTCTTCAATACGTCCTCCTGGAAAATCCCATCGTGACCCAATCGGCATGTCTTTTCTAAGAACAAGACACTGCTCACCGACCCGTATGACTGACTTTACGCCCCTCATGACTTTTTTCTCCGTATTCTGGCCTTTCGGTGTAGCGCCGCATATTCGACATGCAGTTGCGAGCCCTTGGTGTATTTCAGGATGCATCGGGCAGATAAACATATTTGAATCGTAGCATGTTCCAGCTTTAGGTGAGCGAGACGGCGCCTCGATTTGAAAATTGGCAAACGACGCCGGAAAAGCTCAGCGAGGTTGTAAGACTTGGCCTAGCGGCCCGGAGCGCAACCGAGAGGAGGTTTTCCGGCGGCGTCAATTTTCAAATCGAGGACGTCGCGAGCGGATTAAAAATTAAAACTCTTCGCTAAATGCCCGATGAGGGGCAGTTCTTTCATTTCGCCATTTACGACGCGGACGATGCCGACGACAGCAAGGACAAAGAGGAATACGTTGGCGAGCTGGAGGATGGGGAAGAAAATCCACAGCACCATCATGAGCATCCAGACCGCAACTTCGCCGATGATGAGCAAGAGCCCCTGCTTGATATGGAATTTAACAAATGGGTCGTCTTTCCCGAGTA
>JBBUCP010000079.1:0-7360 GCA_038057725.1 Patescibacteria group bacterium
CTCTCTATGTAAGCGATGGATCGCACTGGGGTCTTGTTCTCCAAGGCGGGACGTTTCCATCGGAATTGAGAACATTCCTTTCAACTTGCCGAGATGTGGCTTGTTCTCGTATTCCTGCAGTACAAGAATCTCATTTACAGGATTGGTGACGACAAGCGCAACCCCTCGAGTGCGTTTCAACATGGGCCCCTCCTTATATAGTGCGGCGTATTACGTAGTCGGCCAGACCATTGAGTATGGCGCGGCTAACCTCGGGCATGGGGACTTCTTCAAGTGCCCGCTTGCCCTCATCCACAAGAACGTTCGCACGGGTTTCGCAATGAGCGACCGCGCCGCATGACTGGAAGATCAAGCGGGCATCGTCAAGATCGGTCCGAGTGAGTCCGCGTTTCCCGAGAAGCGCTGAAAGTCGCGCGCGATCTTTGATACTTGCGTGTTTGCGCGCGAATACGGTCAGAAGAGTTTCTTTGCCTTCCTCAAGATCAGACGTGACCGGCTTCCCGACCTCCTCTTCGGATCCAAAGATGCCCAGGAGATCATCCCTGATCTGAAACGCAATCCCGACAGGGATTGCGAAGCGTGACATCGCGTCGAGACCATCTTGACTTTGATCCGCGAGGATCATGCCAAGGTGCAATGGCGCCTCGAGACTGTACCGTGCGGTTTTCAAGAGATGTATCTTTCCGATAGTTTCTTCTGTCGGGTCATCGCGGGGCGTCATGTCGAGGACCTGCCCGATCGTCGTACTGTCGACCATCCGCTGCATATGTTTGAGCGTGCGGACGATGTGATCTGCGGAGAACGGCATGGTGAGGAGCGCATCGTAGGCAATCGCACAGCACAAATCGCCGGCGAGTATGGCCATGGAGTTGGCAAGGTGTTCTACAGCACCGTGCGCCTGTACGCCACGATCTCGGAACTCTTTCTCGAAGACGCGATGAATAGTCGGACTTCCGCGTCGGAGATCCGAGCGATCCATCAAGTCGTCGTGGATGAGAAAAAAAGCGTGGAAGAGTTCGGTCGATATTACGGCCTGCATGACACCGGTCCAATCTCGATTTGAGAATGCGTGGTATCCGATCGCGACAAGTGCTCCACGGAGGCGCTTCCCTCCATTCATGCTGAAGTCGCGGATGACTTTGGCCACCTGTGCACCCACAGGATCAACGGTCGCCATGCGCGCCATTGTCGTGTCAAGATACTTCCTCATCGCTCGTTCACATTTACTCCGGAAGGTGGCAAGAAATTCATCAAGTTCTGAGCGTTCCATCGGAGAACCTTTCCTTGTGTTGCGACATAGCTCTGTCAAAGAGCCAAATCGCATCATAGCGCCCAGTATTGTCAAGTCAATTTTCACGGGGAAGCCGCGCAGGCGCGTTAGGGGGCTGATTTTTATTCATTGTCCGCGACGGCGCTTTGATTCGCGAGCCCCCTCATCCTCGACGAACCGACCAACCACATCAACTTCCGCCACATTCCGGTGATCGCGAAAGCACTCGATGCCTACCAAGGCACCATGATCCTCGTCTCGCACGTTCCCGAATTTGTCGCGCAAATTCGTATTGATGAGAGACTTGATCTTGGGAAATAGCTTAGCTGATGTAAAATACGCATATGGCAGTAAACATCGTTTACTTCGTACATGGCACGACGACAGATAACGAAAAAGATATTTCCTCCGGGCAATTTGATGTTGCGCTTTCCGCGCTCGGCATTAAGCAGTCCAAGGAATTACGGGACCAAGTAAAAGACAAGAAATTTGACGTTGTATTTTGCTCTGATCTGCAGCGTGCGCACGATTCGGCGAAACTCGCGTTTGAGGGAATGTATTCCATCGTAGTCGATAAGCGTTTACGAGAGTGCAATTATGGTGATTACAATGCCCGGCCATCGAGTATTGTTGAGCCTTTGCAGGAGAAAATGGTGACCGAAAGGTTCCCAAACGGTGAAAGTTACGAAGACGTTAAGGCGCGTATGTCCGATTTCCTTTCCGACCTGAAGAAAAATTACGACGGAAAACGTGTTGCTATCGTTGCTCACAAAGCTCCACAACTCGCACTTGAAGTATTGCTTCAAGGCAAGAGTTGGGAACAGTCTTTTAAAGATGATTGGCGAAAAGTGAAAGCATGGCAGCCAGGATGGGACTTCATTCTCAAGTGAAATGTATTTCGTCTATATCTTGAAGTGCAAAGACGGATCGCTTTACACCGGCATTACGACTGATATTGCGCGCAGGCTTGCTGAGCATACAAGCGGGAAGGGGGCGAAGTATACGCGAGGGAAGAAAGCGGGGAAGATCGTCTACTCGGAGCGAAAGAAAAACCGCTCCACGGCCTCGAAGCGGGAGGCGGAAATAAAGAGTTGGACGCGGGCTCGAAAACTATCGCTGATCAAAACAATTAAAATCAAGAATCTCTAGTGTGTCTATTTTTCCGCGGCCGCGGAAAAATAGACACATTCATTAATACTTTTAATTGGATAGAGTTTAAAAGCCGAGAGATTTCAGGAAGGTAGCGAGTTCTTGGCCGAGGATCGGGCGGTGCTCGCCTTCTTTGAGGCCGGAGAGGCGGATGTTCATGATGCGCGTGCGTTCCAATTTTGCGACAACGAGGCCGACTCCAGCGCACATGCGGCGGATCTGGTGCTTTTTACCTTCAGTGAGCGTGATGGTGAATTTTTTCGGCGAGAGGACTTTAACGGTCGCGGGTTTCGTCAGGTAACCTTCAATGTTCACGCCTTTTTCTATACGCGCAGCGAAATTATTCGGCAGCTCCTCCTTTGTCGAGACAACGTACTCCTTTTCGTGATCGTATTCAGGATTGAGGAGTTTATCCGTGATGCGGCCGTCATCGGTGAGGATGATGAGCCCGTTTGAATCTTTGTCGAGTCGGCCAATAGGGAAGACGCCGATAAGAGGGATTGACTGACGGATGTCGCGCTCATCTTCTTCGGGTGAGTGCGTGATGATGCCGCGTGGCTTGTTGTAGGCGAAATAGCGATACTTTTTGACGCGGAAGCGGACATCGACTTTGTCGTTCTCTTGCACCTTGTCGCCCAATTTCGCCGGTTTGCCATTGATAAGCACCTTGCCGGCGGAAATGAGTGTATCCGCCTCCCGCCGCGTGCAGTAATTCTTGTGGGCGAGGTATTTATTGATGCGCATTGGGTATACTTCCTCCATAGATGCCAGCCTAGCATATGCAGGGCGTCAAAGCCCTCGGCGTGGTTATGCACTTCCTTGTGCATAAGAGCCCTCACCAGTCACCGCACATGCTACGATTCACCATTATCGACCTAATAGCACCTCCATGGACGAAAAAGGACAATACGCAGCTCTCATCAGTGAAATTATCAAGAAGCAGACCGTCATCCTCGGTCCTGAAATAGCGATCTTGAAGGCGCGCAGCGTTCAGGGACTCATGGTGGACAACGACGGAAAAGTGACCGGCGTCGGCGACAACCCCAAAGAGACGCTCCAGAACCTTGTCGACCAATACGTCGAGCTCTCCGGCCAGATCGTGAAGAACGCCCTCGGCTCTATCTTTGCGAAATATCCGGATCTCAATATTAATAAATAAGCACGACGAATATGGATCCAACACCAGGGCTCGAATCAGCAATTACATTTGGCTACTACGTCTCGACGCTCGGATTTCTCCTTGCGACGGTTATGATGGGCGCTGCGGTGCGCCAATTCGGGAAATCAACGCTCGGTTCTATCTTCTCGTACTTTTTTATCGGCACCGGCATCTTCTTCGCCATCACGATTTTCCAGAAATTGGGTGCCGATTTCTTCGGTATCGCCGATGAATCAATGGACATCTGGTGGCACCTCATGTTCTATTTGGCATTAATTTCATACTATTTCGGCCTGCGGGCGCTTATCGGCCTCGGCAGCGCGGATCCGTCGCAAAGCGGCATGCGCCAAGGTGCGGAAAAAATGTGGGGAATTGGTGCGCTCGTCATTGTTGCCGCCATTTTCGTTATTCCGAGCATGGCAGAACCGATCGTGAACGCGTATACCGCGTCACCACTCGCCGCACTTGGATTGCATCACTTTCTCGCATTTCTCCTCGCGGGGATGGTTGGGTCATACCTTTTCCGGGCAAAGAAAAGTCTCGGCCAGATTGGTCGCGCCATAGCGAATCCGATGATCATCGCGATTTGGGCGCTCGCGCTACAGCACTTGTGGGAGTTGCAGTTTGAAAGCTGGAAGACCGTCGTTGTGACGACCGAAGTCGGCGAGGGCGGGGAAAAGATTTTCCTGACGATAGCGGCGCTTTGCGTTACGTACGCCGCGTGGCGTCTGCGCACATACTCGAAGCAATAACCGCGACAGAGGAAATTACTGCGAGCGTGCATCTTAGCCAGGTCGTATATGACGTTGCTCACAATACTTTCAGTGCTCGCGATACCCAGTCTCGCACTGAGCGCATATTTGTTATTCCGCGAGTACGAATCGAAGGGTGTCATTGAAAAGCGCGAGCAGGACATCGGGCGGCGCATGTACGAGCTCGCCATCCTGAAGGAAATCGGCGACCGAGTAGGCTATTCGCTGGACGTGCAGCAGATCGTGGACATCATCACGTCGTCCCTCCATCAATTCATCGAGTATGCGGCGGTTTCCTACATGCTCCTTGAGCCGGAAAAGGTCATTTTCAAGATGCACCTCGAGAGGTCCGTGCACCGGCGCTTCGTTGTGGACGTGCGGGACCGCATGCTCGGCTCCTTGGGCGCTCTCCTTGAGCGCGAATTCAACAAGAATTCGGTCAAAGAAATCCTCTCGGGTGCCATCCTCATCGAAGATCTCGACGAGCCAGTGCAATCGTTCTTCAACATTCCCTTGGTTATCGGCGACAAGGTAGTGGGCATTCTTACGGTGGCGGATACCAAGGCCGGGCTCTATAAGGAAGAGGAAATGACCATCCTCTACAAGCTCATCCAGCAAGCATCAAAAGCGGTGACGCGCCTACAGGATGTGGTGCGCACCGAGCAAGAGAAAGTGAGCGCGATGGTCGAGAGCATGGAGGACGGCGTCGTCATGACGGATGCGGATTACCGCATCCTCGTTATCAATCCTGCGGCAAAACGCATTATCGGACAGGAAAAGAAAGTAGAAATAACCATTTTTGATTTTATCGATAACTTAGGGGGCAAGATGGATATGCGCGGGCGGCTTGAGGAGAGCGTGAAGCTTAAGAAATCCTTCGTATCCGAGCGGTTCGAGTTGCGGGATAAATTCTACCAATCGTTCGTATTTCCGGTGAAGACACGGACGGCGCTCAGCGAGGGGGATGTCCTTGGCGGCGTCGTTATTTTCCATGATGTGACGCGCGAAGTTGAGCTCGAACGGGTGCGCGAAGATTTCACGTCGATGATAGTGCACGAGCTGCGCACGCCGCTTTCCGGCATTCAAAAAGCAAGCGAGCTTTTGAAAAAGCCGGTCGCAAAAAAGTCGAGTGCGACGTCGAAACAGTATGTCGACATCATCTACCAGAACTCGTCCGGCATGCTGGACCTCGTGAATGACATCCTGGACGCCGCAAAGCTCCAGGCGGGCAAATTCGAAATAACACGGGAGCCGGCGGATATTACCGAGGTGATCGCTAATCGGATCTCCTTCTTTGATATTTCAGCGGGCGAGCGCAAGATTCGCCTCTCGGTGGCGGCGAGCGAGGACGTGCCGAAAACAGCTCCCTTGGATGTGCAGCGGGTCAAACAGGTACTCAACAATCTTATTTCAAATTCACTTAAGTTCACCGCCGAAGGGGGCACGGTATCGGTCGCGGTTGTACTGCATGAGCCGGGGGCGGCAATAAACGACGAGTTCCGCAAGATGAAGGCCTCGGTAGCCGATCTGCTCCCCGAAGAGCAATTTAAGGCGCTCTCGCAATCGCTGGCGATTGCGGTTACCGATAGCGGCATCGGGATCGAAGCGGCATCGCTTCCGAAATTGTTCAGCAAATTCAAGCAGCTTGACAACAAGGCGCTTGTCCCGAATATCAAGGGAACCGGGCTTGGCCTCGCGATAGCAAAGGGTATAATAGAGGGGCACGGAGGAATTATTGGTGTCGTTTCCAAGGTGGGCGTCGGAAGCACGTTCTACTTCACCCTCCCTGCGGCGCATAAAGAAGCTTAAGACCTATGAAGCATATTCTTATTATTGACGACGACGAGACTTTCAAGAGCCTCATCCAGTCAGCGTTCGATACGGCCAAGTATTCCGTGGCGCTTGCGGCAGATGGCGTCGAAGGCTTGAAATCTATGGGGGAAAAGAGGCCCGATATCATTCTCCTCGATATTAAAATGCCCAACATGGGCGGCATTGAGTTTCTCAAGGAAATCAATAAGAAATACGGCGAGGGAAAGACGCCCATTCTCATCACCTCGAATATATCGTCGATGGATACCATCAGCGAAGGCGTGGTTCTCGGCATTCGCGGGTATGTACTTAAATCGAACGAATCTCTACAGGGTATCGTCGAGGCAGTTGAGAGGGTTTTTAACACGGCGGTCTGATACGTGCGCACGGATCATTTTCCTCGCAGAGGCGCTCCGGAACAATTTTGGTGCATACTGTATGGCAATGTTCAGGGAACATATCGCGATAGGCGCCATTCTTTCAATGGTCGTGGTTGTCGCTGTGTATTTCTACGCACTCATCACCGATCCGTGGCTTCTCCTCATCCTTTTCGCGGTGACGACGATCGGCTCGTTCTTGCCGGATGTCGACAGCGATTCGGGGATGCCGTTTTATCTCGTCTTCGGAACGATGACGCTCGCGGCGACGGGTGTCGTTCTTCTTTATGTGCTTTCGTCGTCGTATGCGACGGATTGGCGCTATCTCGCTGGCATTCCTTTGGCTGCGCTTGTATTCTTTTGGGCTGTTGTTGGCGGCATCCTGAAAAAATGCACGCGCCACCGCGGAATCTTCCACTCGCTTCCGGCAATGGTGATCGCCGGCGTCGCGACGTTCCTTATTGCCGAGCGGTTTGGCCTCTCCGACCTTACCTCGCTCGTCTTTGGTGCTGCGATGGCGGTCGGTTTTGCGAGCCATCTCGCCCTTGACGAACTCCACTCGTTCGTCGACCTCGAAGGTATTCCGTTTATCCCGAAGAAGTCGCTCGGAACCGCGCTCAAGCTTTTTTCCGATTCAAACCGGGTCAACATGGCGACGTACATCGTCTTGGTCGCGCTCGTGTATACCGCGTTTGGAAATCCGTTGCAGGCTGATGCTTTTTACTCGTTGGACGCCGAGAGCGCCTCGCAGCTTTGCTGCGAGGACGAGTCGGCTCCCTTTCAAAATAGCGCGCCCGGTGGGCGCTCCTATTCGAGCAAAAACGCCATGGTAGCCGCGCCT
>JBBUCP010000080.1:0-4683 GCA_038057725.1 Patescibacteria group bacterium
GCGGGGCGCACCCACGCCTCCGCCGCTTCCTCCATCCTCATTTTTCTCGCGGGGGGTTTCTGAATTATTGAATGGGCGGCGAGGCGGGGTGCGGGCTTGGCCTATTTGTATTATCGCTATGTAAAGTAGAGTTGACATTCTATACTAAGCAATGATAAACTGCGGGTTACTGAGCATATGGCTGAATATATTACGAACGAAGTAAACAGGTTAAGAACTGAGAGCGGTATAACGCAGGAAGATTTGGCTGCGCATGTTACAGTGAGTCGTCAGACGATCATCGCTATCGAGAAGGGTCACTACACCCCATCGGTCTTGCTTGCGATGAAGATTGCACAATTCTTTAAAATGCCAGTGGAGAAGATTTTCACAATTTCATATGACAAAAAATGATCTTAAACAAACAACAACAGCGGGGGTTCTCATTCTCTTGTTGGTGTTGATACTGAACCCCTTCGATTTTTGGATGCCGACAATGGCGCATATGACGCTTCTCGGCGCTGCTATCGTCGTATTTGGCTTGTTCGCGTCATTCATGTTGCGCGAAGATGCTGGAGACGAACGAGAGGGCGCACATCGCCTGCTTGCAGGACGAGCCGCGTTTCTCACGGGATCGGCACTCCTAATTCTCGGCATCATATATCAAAGTTATTCTCATGCGCTCGACGTATGGCTCGTGGTTGTTCTTGTTGGGATGTTGCTCGCAAAAATGGGCACACGTTTCTACGGCGACAGAAATTGGTAGTTGTCCACAAGGTCAATGTAAAGATAACTTGACATTGTTTTCAGGCGCACTTAGTATGCGTTGATGGATCAAGGGATTGGATTACCAAAAAGAGATTGGGGCGTGTTTTTGAGCAGTGTATTTTTTGTACTTGGATTTTCAATCGTTTTCTCTCTCGTTGGGGTTCTTCTACAAACAGTTCTCGCACACTCCTCGTACGCGGTGCAGGCATGGCTCGGGAGAATTGGCGGCGTAATCATCATTCTCTTCGGTCTTTTCGTTCTTGGACTTTTTACTCCGGCATTCTTGAAGCGTGACCATAAGATGGCGGTCAAGCGCAAGTTCGGGTCGAAGTATATTACTTCTTTTGTATTCGGCGCGGCATTTGCAGTAGGGTGGACGCCCTGTGTCTCCGCGGCGCTCGGCGCCATATTGATTCTCGCGGCGACGAATGCGACAAGCGCGTTCCTACTTTTGTTTGCATATACGCTCGGCATCGGCGTTCCATTTCTCATTGTCGGACTCTTCACGAATCAAGCGCAAGAATTCATTAATAAAGCGGGACCCTGGTTGCGCTACGTCGAGTATGTATTCGGCGTTCTTTTGGTCGGGATCGGGGTCCTGATATTTGTTGGAGAATTAAGCAAAATCGCTAATTTTCAAGCACTGACGAATATCTTGCTTGCACTGAACATCGGGACTGGTGCGGGTGGCGACATCTCTTCACTCTCCATTACGAATTTTGCAATCGCACTTTTCGCTGGGCTCGCATCGTTCCTCTCACCGTGCGTGTTGCCGATTATTCCTGGTTTCCTCTCGTATTTGGCGCAGACAAGCATTGAGAAAAAATAATCAGCGATATGTCTACAAAAAATATATTACTCGCTATCGCGCTCGTCCTTATTGCCGGCTCAATTTGGTATTTGCAGTCGGGAAAAGTGAGACCTGGTGGCGGTGAGAAAGGTGAGGTGCTTACAGAAACGCCCGCAACAGAGTCTTCCACCTCGACCATGGCGAAGATTGATACAAAACCCGATGCTACTTCTCCATTCTCTTCAGTCGCACAAAACGATACTGCAACGCGTAAGGCGCAGAAAGCAAAAAAGTACACATCAGCACGCGAAATAGTCCCAGGCGGAGGGTTTATCAATACCGAGCCATTCAAACTGAAAGACTTTATCGGTAAGAAAGTGATACTGCTCGATTTTTGGACATACAGTTGTATCAACTGCCAACGCACCACACCGTACCTTAATGCGTGGTATGAGAAGTATAAGGACCAGGGGTTGGTGATAGTGGGGGTTCACACGCCAGAATTTGATTTTGAGAAAGTCTACGAGAATGTCGCGAACGCGGTTAAAGAGGAAGGAATCAAATACCCAGTCGTGCAAGACAACGATTACGCGACATGGCAAACCTACGAGAATCGATTTTGGCCGCGCAAATACCTTATTGATATTGACGGTTACATTATCTACGACCACATCGGAGAAGGCGCATATGACGAGACGGAGCGCTTGATCCAGACCGCTCTCAAGGAGCGCGAGCAAGTACTTGGCATAGATGCAAATATCTCCACAGGGGTATCCAGTCCGGCAGATGTGACCACTGTTGATAAAGGGAAAGTACGGAGCAAGGAAGTATATTTTGGCGCGGATCGCAACGAATCTCTTGGCAATGGCGTGAAAGATACGACTGGCCTTCAGCAATTGTCGCTTCCTGCGAATCTAAAGCCGGACATACTCTATCTCGAAGGTACGTGGGATTTCACTGGTGAATATGCAAAAAACACAGGCTCGCAGGGAAAGATAGTATTCAACTATGGTGCTAAAAATGTGTATTTCGTGGGGAACGCCGATACGCCGGTCGATATTACCATCATGATTGATGGCAAAGTGTCAAGGCATCAAACGATCAAAGAAAACAAGTTGTACACGCTGGTGGAAGGTACCGACTATGGAGAGCACACGCTTGAAATACTTATCAACACCCCGGGCCTTATTGCCTATACCTTTACGTTTGGGTAGGTGTGCTATAGTGGCAGAAATGTAAAGTTACCTTTACATATTATTAATTAGTCATTAAATAAAAAAACAATATGAAGAAGAAAATGATGGTTCTAGGACTTGTGCTTGCGACCTCCGCATCGTTCGCAGGTGTCGCGCAGGCGATGGAGATGACGGACGATGCCATGATGAAAAAAGACGCCGCAATGATGCAGAAAGAGACAATGATCAAAGACTTGATGAAGCAAGTCGAAGCGCTCAACGCACTTATTATGGTTGAGAAAGATAAGATGATGAAGAAAGGCGGTGCAATGATGTCGGGTGACGCGATGATGGAGAAGAAGGACGCCATGATGGGTGGCGACTCGATGATGATGGAAGATGACTTGTATGAAGGCTCGCGCGGAGATGGGGTGGCCAAGCTCCAGATGTTCCTGGAGGAAAAGGGCTTTCTCGTCGTGCCAGCAGGTGTCGCGAAGGGTTACTTTGGCGCGATTACAAAAGCGGCACTCATGAAATACCAGGCATCTGTCGGGGTACGTGCGACTGGGTACTTTGGACCACTCTCACGCGCTGCTTGGAAGAAGCACATGGGAGGCGACGCCATGATGGAAAAGAAGGGAGATGCTATGATGGAGAAAAAAGGTGACGCAATGATGGAAAAGAAGACCCCGTAACATCCTATGCCTAAAACCGTCGCTATATACAGCACACCGACCTGTCATTTCTGCAAGGAAGCGAAAGCCTTCTTTGCAGAGAAACACATTGAATATACCGAGTACGATGTCGCGGGCGACGCGGCGAGACGCAAAGAGATGATTGATCTCACGGGGCAACTCGGTGTGCCAGTCATCGTGATTGATGGCAAAGCGGCGGTCGGTTTCGATCCTGATGAAGTCGCAGAAAGATTGGGTATTGCCGCGTGAAAAAACAAAACCATGAAAACTAAGTATGTTCTGATCAGCATCGCTGTCATTGTGCTTCTCGGCTTTGCTTACTGGGCGATTTCTCCTCTCTTCCGTAACATCCGAGCAGATGATGCGCTTCCTCAAGCCGCAAAAGATACAGAAATGCAGGAGACCGCACAAATAAATACGCCGGTGTCGAATCCCCCAAATATTCCTCCCATCGCTACCTCACCAATTACCGAAAACTTGTCTGCTGCGGTAATTGGTACTGTAGGACACCCCGCGAGCGGCACGGTACGCATCGTAAGTGCTGACGGGAAGAATTATGTGCGATACGAGAACTACAAAACGATCAACGGCCCCGATATCTACGTCTACTTGGCAAAAGATCTTGATGCGCAAGAATTCGTAAATCTAGGGAAAGTCAAAGCAACCGAAGGCAACATCAATTACGAAATTCCGAGCGATGTTAATCCGGACGACTATCCGTATGTCCTCACATGGTGCAAAATATTTGGCGTCTTGTTTAACTCGGCGAAGTTACAGTAAGCAATCTATGCCCGCGAATCACTTCGACCTCGTCATACTTGGTACCGGTGTAGCGGGACTCTCCGCTGGAATCTATGCGGGCCGCTATCGCATGAAAACACTCGTTATTGGCGAAGAGTTCGGAGGAGAAACCGCGAGTGCGGGGGTCATCTGGAACTACCCCGGAGTTGTATCCGCAGACGGGTACGAGCTTGCAAAAATAATGAAGGGACAAGCGGAGGCGCTCGGCGTGGAAATCAAGAATGGGAAAGCGCTGACGATATCTAAAGAAGAGCACTGTTTTCACATCATCACTGACAAGGGCGAGTATCGCGCAAATGGAATAATTTTTGCTGTGGGCACTCATCGCCGTCGTCTCGGGCTTCCTAATGAGAAAGAGCTCACCGGACGCGGCGTGCACTATTGCGTGACATGTGACGGTCCCGTGTACTCGGGTAAAACAATCGCCATTGCGGGAGGCGGCGATGCGTCAGTAAAGGGGGCAAATCTTGCTGCG
>JBBUCP010000081.1:0-1844 GCA_038057725.1 Patescibacteria group bacterium
ACATCATGGACGGCACGTTAATCGGCACTGACTCATGGTTTGCAAACCACACTTCGCAAGTAAGCGCACACTACGGAATCGGTAAGAGTGGTGAGATTCACCAGTACGTGCAAGAAAACGACACTGCCTGGCACGCTGGCCGTGTCGATGCACCGGTCTGGAAGCTCATAAGACCAAACCTGAACCCGAACCTGTACACGATCGGGATTGAGCACGAGGGAAAACCGAATGATCAGTGGACAGAGGAAATGAAAAGAATGAGTGCGAACCTGATCCGAGAGATTTGCCAGCGATGGCAGATTCCAATCGACCGGAATCACATCGTTGGCCACTTTGAGATTTTCTCAAAGAAGCCAAACTGCCCGGCAAGCAATAAAGCGATCATCGACGAGCTGGTCACCCTTGCCGGTCAACAAACAACCAATCTATCCATCGAGGACGGTGTGAGGAAAATCGAGGAGGGATTGGCCATTATTAAGCGAGCATTTTAACCACTATGACAACACCAACAAAAGAAGCTCTAAAGCACCTTGTAGTCGTGTTCTTTTACTCCGCAGTTTCGGCAGTCCTGCCGATCCTGATTGCCTATGCTCAGAACGACCCTCGCTGGGCGTTACTGATCCCGGTGATCAATGCGGCGTGGTATTCGGTCTCCAGATACCTAAAAGAGCAGAAATTGATCGAGAACGACATATCCCGAGGGGACGAATAAAGTCGCTAAAGCTTGCGGAAATCCTGTCTTAATAGACCTTCTGGGCGAAAGCCGGGACGTCAAAATAGGCAGGATTTTCCTTGTGAATTCGGCGTAATTCCTTTACAATTCTATCTATACGATTAAAGGAAACTGTTGTTCTAGGCCGTGAAATCGGTTCAAAGTTCCGCCAATCGTCACCGCCCACTTAATATCCCACTTAATCTCCCATTGACAAAATGAAGGGAGTTTGCTAGTATCAACCCTATCAATTTCAGGGCTGATCCAGAGAAGGGGGATCGACCTACAACTCCAGCGTACTGCACTTGATACTTTACTCGCTGATTCTCTTGCAATATGCAAACAGGAACTATAGCTCGCAAGACCGACAAAGGATTCGGATTCATCAAGCGCGAAGGACAGGAAAAAGACCTCTTTTTCCACTCCAACGAGTGCAACGGTGCGTTCGATTCTTTCCAGGAAGGTGACACTGTCACTTTCGAGGTCGCCGACAGCCCAAAAGGCCCGAACGCGATCAAGGTCTCGAAAGTCTAATTTTGACTCCGCACAAGCGCCCCGCAAGGGGCGCTTTTTGCGTTGTATCTTTGCGAGTCCGCCAAGTTACACACAGCATGGCGTAGTGGCCTTCCAAAAAGGGTTATACTTTGTGTGTTACAAACCCTAGTGGCTAATTACTATATTTTATGTTTGAAGTGACTTTGTGGCCGATTTTGGCGGCGGGAATCCTGAACGTCGTCCTCGGCATGATTTGGTACCATCCGAAGGTTTTCGGAACTGCTTGGATGGCAAGTGCGGGAATTACGCCGGAGAAAGCGGAGGCAGGGAAGAAAAAGATGCCGATCATGGCATTTTTGGCGTTCCTCGCGGCGATGGTCGTCGCATACGTGATGAATTATTTCGGCATCGCGTGGGGCGTTTTTGACTGGATCGGTGCGGTGGAACTCGGCTTCTGGTGCTGGATTGGCTTTACGGCGCCGACAATGCTCGGGATGGTGCTCTGGGAAGGGAAACCGGTCAAATATTATGCGATCGTCAGCGGCTTCTGGCTCGTGTCGTTCGTCGCGATGGCGGTTGTTCTTGTCCTCATGGCATAATGCAAAGGAAGTATTTGCTTGTTTTCGGAGCAGGTGCG
>JBBUCP010000081.1:1854-13350 GCA_038057725.1 Patescibacteria group bacterium
CGCCGCACTGTTCGTGCTGTGGGATCCGGCACTGGTGTACGACTCGCATATCGCATCGACGAGGAGTATTTCTGTTGACGGCATCGCCCTGCGTGTGGCGGTGGTCGACACTCCTCTGACTCGACAGCAAGGATTGAGCAACATTCCGTCCCTCAAACCGGACGAAGGCATGCTTTTTATTTTTGAGGAAGATGGGCAGTATTCGTTTTGGATGAAAGATATGGCTCTATCCATCGACATCCTCTGGATCACATCCTCGGGCCGTGTCGTATTCATCGCGCCAGCGGTATCGCCTGACACTTTCCCACAAGCTTTCACTTCCGATTCACCCGCGCGGTATGTACTGGAAGTACCGGCAGGTTTCGCAACAGAGCACGGAATTGGGGTCGGTAGCAAGGTCGCTTTTTAAGCACAAATGGGTTATCCACAGCGATTGAAAAACCCCCCACGAATACCCACCGTGCTACATTGAGACAACTGAGCGTGCGTGCGCCCGGGATGTACTTTGAAGCCTGCTGCTCGTCAGCCGGCGTGGAAGCTGCCCTCGGAAAAACGTGATGCAAAGATACGCCAATAATTACAGGGAAAATTATCAAAAAACAACCGCCATATGATGACCCAAATCGCAATCACCAAACGCGACGGTACTAAAGAGCCCTTCAATGCCGACAAAATCAACCGCTCGATCGAGCGCGCGTGCGTCGGCCTTACCGATCCCATCTCGATGGTGACGCAGATCGCGACAGAAACGCAGCTCACGCTCTACGACGGGATCACGACCGAAGAAATGGACATGGCGACCATCAATGCCGCGGTTCAGAACATCAAGGAGGACATCGAATACGACAAAGTCGGCGTGCGGCTCCTCCTTAAGACCGTCTACCGGCGGGTCGTCGGCGAATTCCACGACGATCCCGCAGAATTGGAAGCAAAACACCGCGCGCAGTTCCCGGTGCACATCAAAAATATGGTCGCCGGGGGCCTTTTAGACGAGCGCATGCTGAAGTATGACCTTGAGAAGCTCGCGCGCGCGATGAAAATCGAGCGCGACGAACTTTTTACCTACGCGGGCGTCTCCACACTCCTCGATCGGTATTCCATGCGCAACGAGGCGCAAAAACGGATCGAAACGCCGCAGTATTTCTTCATGCGTATCGCGATGGGGCTCTCCTATAACGAGGCGAACCCGACCGAACAGGCGATCAAATTCTACGACCGCATGTCGCAGCTCCTCTATATCGCTGGCGGCTCGACGAACCTCGGCGCAGGGACCGCGCGCCCGGCGCTCTCAAACTGTTTTCTCCTCGAAGTCCACGACGACATGGACCACATCGCGAAATCGGTCGCGGATGTGTTGAAAATTTCAAAAGCATCGGGTGGTATCGGCGTATCCCTCACAAAGCTGCGTGCGACGGGCTCGACCTTGAAGGCGTCAAATACCGTCTCCTCGGGCCCGACGCCGTTTGCAAAGATCATGGACACGGCGGTGCATGCGATCGTCCGCGGCGGCAAGAAGAAAGGGGCGCTGTGCTTCTATATGGAGAACTGGCACTACGATTTCCCTGAATACATCGATTGGAAGCACAACGCGGGCGATGACTACATGCGCATGCGCACCGCAAACACCGCGACCTGGATTTCCGACGAATTTATGAAGCGCGTGGAGGCGGGCGACGAATGGTATCTCTTTGACCCGAAGGAAGTACCGGATCTGAACGAGCTGTACGGCATCGCATTCTCGAAGCGCTACGCGGAATACATCGAAAAAGCGAAGGCAGGAGAGATGAAAATGTGGAAGAAAATGCCGGCAACCGAATTGTGGCATCAGATGCTCACCGCACTGCAATCCACCTCGCACCCGTGGCTGACGTGGAAGGATTCCATCAACTTGCGCGCCCTCAACAACAACACCGGCACGATCCATATGTCGAATCTCTGCACGGAAATCTGCTTGCCGCAGGACAAGGGCAACATCGCGGTGTGCAACCTCATTTCGCTCAACCTCGCGGGGCATATCGAAGGGAAGCAGGTCAGTTGGCACAAGCTCGAAGAAACCGTGCGTCTCGCGGTGCGCCAGCTCGACAATCTCATTGATATCAACGTCCTTCCGATCGAAGAGGCGCGCAAATCCGACAGCGAAAACCGCGCGATCGGCCTCGGCGTCATGGGTTTTGCCGATGCCTTGGAGCAGCTCGGGATGCCGTACGAAAGCGGGCACGGGGCCGATTTTGCCGACCGCATCTTCGAATTCATCAGCTACGTGGCGATCGACGAGAGCGCGAATTTGGCACGCGAGCGCGGCAATTACACGCATTTCCAGGGCTCGGGCTGGTCAGAGGGCCTTGTTCCGGTGGACACGATCGCACGCGTCGAAGCTTCGCGTGGCATGTTGACCGGCCTCAAAGCCGACACGCGCAACAAGCAATTGAATTGGGAGGCGCTCCGCGAGAAAGTAAAAGGCGGCATGCGCAATGCAACCCTCATGGCGGTCGCGCCGAATGCCAATATCGGGCTTGTGGCGGGAACCACGCCGGGGATTGACCCGCGCTTTGCGCAGGTCTTCTCGCGCAACAAATTCTCCGGTAAGTACATGGACATCAACCACAACCTTGTGAAGGATTTGAAGAACATGGGGCTCTGGGACGAAGTTAAAGGGCAGATCGTCGAGCAGCAGGGAGATATTTCTGCCATTACGGAAATCCCTTCGTACCTGAAGCAAATCTACAAGACGTCGTTTACGACGAGCCCCTACGCATTCATCGAAATTGCGGCGCGTGCGCAGAAATGGGTGGACCAGGCGCTCTCGCGCAACATCTATCTCGAAAACCGCGACATGGATTCGATGAAGCAGGTGTATATGGCGGCGTGGAAGCGGGGATTGAAGACGACGTACTACTTGCACATGAAGCCGCGCCATACTGCCGAGCAATCGACAACGCATGTCAATAAGGGCGCGCAGTTTGCAAAGCGCGGGTTTGCCGGGGTCGTCGCGACACCGGTTTCCGAATCAGAAGCGCCGACACTCTCGCCGATCCAGCAATCTCCCGTCACCGTGCACGAAACGACGCCGCTCACGCCGAATAGCGCGCCTGCGGTGGAGGTCGTGATGCCGGCGGATACATCGCGCGGGTTCGGGCCCGTTGCTGAACAAGGTGCGCTCCCGACCATGGCACCGCAACAAACGGAATTGCCTGTCCAGCCCGTTGCTTCTACCAGTCACGCATATTCGCCTGCTGGCGAATTGCGCGAAGACCGCCTCGCGCCAAGCGCCTCCGGCCTTGCGACCGAGCCCCGCTCGGTCTCACGAATGGGCTTTGCAACCGTTATTTCTTCTGTTCCATCCGCGGCAATCCCTATGCCGGCCGCACAAACATCTTCAGTTCCGGCTACGACAGCGTCGGTCAAAAAAGAAAAAGCATTCGTCTGCCCGATCGATCCGGCCGAACGGGCGCAGTGCGACAGTTGCCAGTAGGCGTCAATATCTTTCGTTATCAAAATTAAGTAACATAGTGCGCATATGTTAGTAGGAAAAGCGTCTCCGGACGACATGAATTTGCACCCCATACGCTATCAGTGGGCGTATGATCTCTATCAGCAGGCAGTCAGAAACACGTGGTTTCCGCACGAAATTGCCCTTAAGGAGGATCTCGGTGACTGGGCGAAAATGACCGACGACGAACGGCATGCGGTGAAATTCCTCATGGCGTTCTTTAATCCCGCGGAACTCATCGTGAATCGCTCGATCGCGCTTGGCATTTATCCGTATCTCAAATCGCCAGAATGCCACCTCTATCTCGCCAAGCAAATGTGGGAAGAGGCGAACCACTGCGTCGCGTTCGAGTACGTCTTGCAAACGTTCCCGTTTGATCGTGATGTTGTTTTCGGCATCCATCTCCAGACCCCGTCCATGGTCGCAAAAGAGGCCTACATCAACAAATACATGAAGCGGATGATGGAAGACTCGCTCGACGTCGAGACCCCAGAAGGGAAGAAGGATTTCCTGCGCAATCTCGTCGCGACAAACATTGTGATGGAAGGCATTTGGTTCTATTCTGGCTTTATGGTCGCGCTTTCGTTCCGTCAGAGGAATCAGCTACGTAATTTGGGTTCGATGATCAACTGGGTCATCCGCGATGAATCGCTGCACCTCAAATTCGGCATCAATCTCATCCACAATATCTTGGAAGAAAATGCGGAGCTGGTAGACGCGGATTTCGCGCAAGAGATTGCGGGGATTATCGTTGAAGGTGTGAACCTCGAGACGGCATACAATAAAGACCTCTTCCCGCGCGGCATCCTCGGCCTCAATGCCGATTACGTGAACCAGTACGTGCAATACGTTGCCGACCGCCGCCTAGAAGAGCTTGGCCTCGGCAAGCACTACAATGTCACCAATCCCGCAAAATGGATGTCTACGGCGACGGACGTCTTCGAGCTGGTTAACTTCTTCGAGGCGCAGAATACGTCGTACGAGGTGGATAGTGGATCAAAGCATAAATAGAAAGTGGGAAGCAGCGAAGAATGCTGTCTCAAATACACCCCGCTTGCGGCATCGCGGTGCATGCTTTTCTGCCGTCGCTGTCTGCGCGTGCTCGCGCAGCGCTGCCTCTCGGCCCGTCGGCCTGCGAGACACGGCATCAAAGCACGCACCGCACTGCCGTCTCGCTCCATACGAAACAGCATTCTTCGCTGCTTCCCGAAGGTGGTGGAGTTGAGAATCGGGCTGTACAACATATCTTTCCTAATTAAACCGCTTAAAGCCGTGCTACAGTTTGCCCATGTCGCAAGAGGAAGAAAGCTGGAAGAACAGAAAGTCGAAAGAAGTAACGGATTTTGAGAAGCTCGGTCCATGGGAGCGTCTCGGCTTGCAGAAAGGCGCCCCCATTGAAGAAATTAAAAAAGCTAAAAAGGACTTGGCAAAAGAGTTACTTCCGAGTAAAGAGGAGAAATTTAAATTAGCAATGGAGGCAGTCGACTTCCTGACCGGGAAAAACAAGAGTCCCGGGAGTAGTTATAGTTGGCAACAAACACGCCGCCCACAGGAGCAACGCGCTCGCCCGCAAACAAGTCCTGCGGAAGAACCCGAAGGGAGTAGGGACTTTGACTCCCAAGTTTCTTCTGCGTACAAACGGTTGTACGCCCAAATACGCACCAGGTCACCCGGTTGGCATTCCGAAATGCCGCTTGAAAACAAGCTGCGCAAGCGCATTAGCGACTGCGAAGAGATAACCAGGTCCGAAGAGTTGCACACTTTCTCCTATATTCACCCTCAAGTGAGAACGTTAGATCAGCTCAATGAGAGGGAAGATTTGGTTGGGACACTCAGGTATCTGATAGAAGACGATATGCGGTTTGAAACCAGGACGGAGAAAGTGAAGGCAGCCCTACATACACTCGAGGCAACGGTGTCAAAACTCGCCCCGGCGGGCGAGGTAGCCAAAATGATAGGCGTCGCCGTCGTGACTATCGTGTGTGAAAAGGTTCTCGTGGCGTTCAACCCCGGTTCGTATGACAAACCCAACGTTTCTTTTCCTAATCCTTTTAACGTAGATCTGCATATATGGGACGACATCAAATATGTACCGGCCACGGAGAAAATAAAGGAGGTCTTTGGACAGATAGAGACGGCCAAAACTGAATTTCCCGAACTATATCCAGAGATACGGAAGTATGGAGAACGCGCGCTCGACTTCGGATACATGGAATGGGCTTTAAAAGAGGAACTTGAAAATTCCGACTCTGAAAAACTAACTCGGATTGAGAACTCAATCCGCGAATTGGTCCTGGAAGACAAAACTATAGAAGCAAAGTTTCTTGCATTAGTGGCCGATAGAAAAGCAAAAATTGCAAAATAGATACAGCCCATTAGAGGGGATAAAGGTGTCAGGGAAATGAGGGTTAGGTACCGGTTTTGCCGAACCCGTCATTTACCCGGTATTTGACGGGTTCGCTGGTCAGACCTGCTGTATTTGGAGGCCGGGGATTTTCTTGATAGGCTGTATGCATATGACCACCCAAGTTGTGATCAAGTTTGATAAAAAGGTGAAAGACCAAGCCATGAAGCGTGCGAAGCGCGAAGGCATACCATTTGATGCAGTTATAAATATTGCCGCACGCGCATATGCGCAAAACCGTTTTCATATCGACGGTACGCAAGAAGAGAAGTTCAATGCCAAGACGGCAAGAGAAATTCGTGCAGCACTTCGAGATATTGAGCAGGGGAAGAACATTGTCTCGTTTAAGAATCGGAAAGAGATGGACGATTATTTGCTGTCATAAATCGGCATGAAAGTCGATTTTCATAAAAAGTTCTTGAAGAAGTTTAAAAAACTCCCCATCAGCATAAGGTCGCGCTTTGTTGAGCGTAAAAATCTTTTTATCGAGAGTCCAAATCATCCAATTCTGTATAATCATTCAGTGGATCGTGCGTATCCCGGTTGCAGGAGTATAAATGTGACTGGCAATTATCGAGCGATCTTTCGACCATTGAAGGACGGTGTTATCTTCATCGCAATAGGCACGCATCCGGAATTGTACGGTTGAAGAGCGATTGTGGTAGACTGGCCTGATGGAAGATTTTAATTTCTCGACGGGGCCGGCGAAGGTGTTTGTGGAAGGATTCCATGCGCGCATCATCAATGGTCTCCTCAATATCGTGTATCGCTCGGCGGATAAGTCGTATTCGTTTGTCTTGCCGCTCGACCTTACCAAAAAGCTCTCCCGTGGCCTTGCCGCGCAAGTGGAAGAGATCGAAAAGAAAAACAACATCGTAATCGACGGCCGCTTGCCGAACGAGCCGATGGTAAGCCCGATCCAGGCGAAAATCGTCGAAGGGGACGCGCGGCCGGAAGAAACCAAGTAATTTGCACAATTCTTTGGATGTGGGATAATGCACCCCTGCATTAAGCAGCCGCTCTTTCGCAAGAAAGGGAGGAAAGTCCGGACACGCGCATCGCAAGATGCAGCACGGTAGCGGGTAACGCCCGCCTGGGTAATCCAAGGGATGCGAACAGAGACGCCTGCGCCGAGAGGCAAAGGGATCCGCAAGGATCAGTCGCTATGGAAACATAGCGGGTGCAACGGCTAAATTTCCTACCTGCGTGCAAGGTCGTGTCGTCGAAAGACGGAGAACCGCTTGAGGTGTTTGGTAACAAACATCCCAGATAAATGGCTGACTATCGCTCGCTTCGCGCGGGCGGGACAGAATCCGGCTTATTGTGCAGGCCCCGAGAGGGGCAAGAAAACTCGTTTTCTTGGTCCCGAGGGGCCAAACAAGACGAGCGTAGCGAGTATGATGCAGAACTTGTAATCCCCGCTGTGAATAACAGCGGGTTTTGCATTTAATTCCGCATGCTAGAATTCCGGAATGGAACACCCACATCAGCGCAGCGGTGCGTTTAGTATTTCAGACGGCATCGCACGCGTCCTTCTTATTACGCTCGCCGCCATCGTGCCGTTTTGCATTATCCCGCTCCCGTACGTCGCGATCCCGCAGGGGAAAGTGCTCGGGCTCGCCAGCCTTTTTATCCTCACGCTCCTCGTATGGACGTACGCGCGCCTTTCTGAAGGCATGCTGCACATCCCGCGTAGTGCGCTCTTTTACGTGAGTGCGCTCCTCCCGATCGCGTACCTTGCCTCGACGCTCGTCACCGGGTGGTCGTCTGTCTCGCTCGTAGGTTTTGGCGTCGAGCAGGACACGCTCGCCGCGGTCACGTTTATGGCAGCACTTTTCCTCCTCACTGGCTTCCTTTTTTACGGTAATTCCGCCGGTGTCCGTCTGTTCCTCCAGTCCTTTTCGGTCGGGCTTATCGTCCTTTTTGCGCTTGAAATCCTCTACGTGTTCCTGCCGGAATGGTTCAATCTTGGCGTGCTTTCAGGACAGACGGCGAATACTTTCGGATCGTGGCACGATCTTGGCATCATTGCGGGACTTTCATTCTTCGCGTCATTCGCCCTGTGGCATTCTGATTTCTTTGCCGGGCGACTGCGTTTCGTTCCTGCGCTCCTCGGCATTGTGTCGCTCTCCACGCTCATCCTCGTCCACTTCGCCGACATTTTCTATGCTTCGGGCGCACTCTTCCTCATCGCGGGCGCTATGGTTGCAAAAACCGCGTACGCGCACGGAGGAGGGATCTTGGGCGCTCTCAAAAGCGCCGCGCTCTGGATTTTTGTGGCGGCTGTTTTCATTGTTGGCGGCTTTTTCGGCGCACAGGTGTGGGACAAGCTTCCAAGCCCGATCCAAATTGCGCAGACCGAAGTGCGTCCTTCGTGGCAGGGCACCTTCGATCTCGCCCGCCAATCGCTCCAAGCCCCCGCGGACCTCATTTTCGGCACAGGTCCGAATTCGTTTATCCGCGAATGGAGTTTGCACAAGCCTGCGGGCGTTAACCAGACGCCATTTTGGAATTCTGATTTCAACGTCGGCGTCGGCATCATCCCAACGTCCGCCTTTAGCTCGGGCCTCATAGGGCTCCTAGCGTGGGCAGCGCTCCTCTTTGTCCTCCTCGGCCTTATATACCGATTTGTGCGCGAGACGCGGCCACTCACTATCGGTCGCGCTCTCCTGGGTTTCGCGCTTCTTGTCACGGGATACCTCGTCGCGTACCACATGATTTACACGCCAGGGACGGCGCTCACCGCGATAACCTTCCTCGCGCTCGGCCTCCTTGCCGCGCTTGCCGCGGGGGATTCGTCGGCGCGCGTTGTGCGTATCGGCGTCTCGGGAATAGGGGACGCTGCCCGCCTCATTGTTTTTGTGGTCGTCGTTCTTGCCTCGCTTGCAGCGGCGGGCGTCATGGGGCGCGAAGTTCTCTCAAATATTTTCGTAAACCGCTCGGCATACTTGTACCAGACGACCAACGACGTGGCGGCTGCAGGAAGCGCACTGGGGAAAGCGTTTATCATCTCGCCACACAACGACCGCGCTCACCGCGCTGCGGCCGAGCTCGGCGTCGTGCGCCTCGCGCAGCTCATGCAAGACACCGACCCGAAGGACACCGCGGCGACAGCGCAGCTCCAGGCGACGCTGCAAGAGACGATCCAGCATGGGCTCAACGCCGTTTCGATCGACTCGTCCAATTACCAAAATTGGCTCCTTCTCGCGCAGGTGTATGGCAATTTGGCGGGAGTGAATATCGAGGGCGCGTATGAACAGGCACGATCGGCATATGAAAGCGCCGCGGCCGTAAACCCGACAAATCCGTTGCCAAAATTCCGCCTCGCGCAGCTCATGCTCGTGAAAGACGATCGCGCCGGTGCGCGCGACGCTCTGAACGCCGCGCTCACCCTGAAGCCCGATTTCGCAGCAGCGCACTACTTGCTCTCGCAGGTGGAAGCAGCGGAAGGGAACGCGGATGTGGCCGTGCAATCCGCCCTCTCGGCCGCGCAGCTCGTCCCAGAAGATCCACTGGGATGGTTTAACCTCGGCTACATCCTCTACGCGAAGGCAGCGTACCAGGACGCAGCGGTAGCCCTTCAGGAAGCAATCAGGCTCTCGCCCGACTATTCAAACGCGCTCTATTACCTTGGCCTCACCGCGTACCAGCTGAAAGACATGAATAACGCGGCGCTCATCTTCGACCGCGTCGCCGAATTGAACAAGGAAGTCACGTGGCTACCGGAAGTTGCGGCCAACATCCGCGCAGGAAAGGAGCCATTTGAGGGGATTGAGGAGCTGCAGCAGCAAGCGCAATAAAATTTGCAATTTGCAAGCTCCAATTTGCAAAAAAATTCCAAAAAACCAAATCACAAAGAACCCGCTTGGAATTTGTGGCTTCAGATTTTGTTTGCAAATTGCAAATTGAGATTTGCAAATTCTCTTAGAGTCTCTCTAAGAGTCCATCAATTACTTCCTCCGTCTCTTGGGGCGAGCTGATTTCGCGTGTTTGTATGCCGGTCGGGATGACTGCGGCGTCGTTGCCGCCCGCATAGAAGCCGTCGCCGATAAAGAGACAATCGGCAGTCTCAAGCCCGAGGTCTTTCGCGAACCATTCGACGCCGTAAGCTTTCGTGATGCCAAGGCGTGTCACGTCGATGGTTGTTTTCCCGCCAATGAGGACTTCGTAATCGGGGAGTTTCGTGCGCAGGACCATTATCAGTTTCTGACGCTTTTCCCCCGTCGGGTCCCAGGCGCGCTTTTCGTCCTGTGAAGCGCCATGCGGAAGCGCCGTAAAGGCGACGGATGTCTCGCGATCAAGAATGCGCGGAGCGTGGGGCGTGTGCGCGAAGACGCCGCTTTCCTTGATCGTGCTCTCGAGGGCCTGTTTGATCGCGGTGCGCTCTTGCGGCGAAAGCGGGAACGTGTACGCCTCCTGCCAACGGTGCTTTCTCCATATATGGCATTGTGCGGCATTGTCGGAAAAGACGTAGAACTGCGCATCAACGGGTTCTTTCGGCACTCTCTTCAGGATGTCCCGCTCCATCCTCTCGAACGCCGCGCCGGACATGATGGCGACAGGAAGGCGGCGCGAGAGCTCGAGTACTTTGTCAAGGATTTCTGCCGAGGGCGGCGTGAAGCTGTCGGCGAGGGTGTCGTCCATGTCGAAGATAAGAGCCTTGATGTCAGTCAAATTGGCCAAGTCCGACTTGGCCAAGCTTGGCCAAGTCGGACTTGGCCAACCGTTGTTTTCCTGCTCCATCTTGCGGGCTTTGCGTAGGTGGAAAAAGAACGGGATCATCGTTACGATAACGATGCCGATGATGAAGTATTCGAGGTAGCCTTCGATGCCTGGTACGACTTCGCCAAGGAGATAGCCGCCGAGGACGAATCCGCCGCCCCAGATGAAAGCACCTAGTGTGTTGTAGAAGAAAAAGGTGCGGTAGTTCATTTCACCGACGCCGGCGAGGATGGGCGCGAACGTGCGGACGATGGGGATAAAGCGCGCGAGGAATATTGTGCGCGTGCCGTGCTCCTTGAAGAAGTGGCGGGTTTGTTCAAGATACTTTTTCTTAAAAAAGCGGCTGTCGGGGCGGCGCCAGAGTGCGGGCCCAACCCAGGAGCCGAACCAGTAGCCGATCGAATCCCCGATGATTGCCGCGGAAATCACCGTCGCAAGCAAAATATAAATATTCAGATATCCTTGCGAAGCCAGCAGCCCGGAAGTAAAGAGAAGGGAGCCGCCCGGCAGGTACACGGCAAAGAAGAGCCCCGACTCCGCCATGACAATTGCGAAAATCCCCGGATACCCGAGGATTTCGATAATTTGGGTCAGATCAATGCCAAAAAACATGAGCCTTTAGTATGACGTAGAAAGGGCTAAAAACCAACGGTTTTTTCCTGATTGCACTGATGGATATCTCATGGGATAGTAGCAGTAGATTCCGAGCTGCGGCGGATCCGCACTTAGCGACTGGAGAAGAACATGGCACTTCTAATGAGAACGGACGCACCTCACGTTCAAACAGAGCTGCGGCCGCAAGGGCCGACGATAACCACAATCATCGTCCTCATGGCGAGCGCCGCGCTGATGTTCGGCATGATTTTTGGCACGATATTCG
>JBBUCP010000082.1:0-2735 GCA_038057725.1 Patescibacteria group bacterium
AGCCAATAGCGACTAGAGGGTGCAAATGCGGGTATAATTCCCTCATGAGCATTGGCGCCAATATACAGGAGGTTTGGCTCAAGGTCAAATATGGGTTTGAGGTGGCGATAGGGGAATGGGGGCTTATCCTGGTCGTTTTGCTAGTTGCCCTCTCGAGCTTCGGTTTAGGCCGTTTATCGGCTGGAGAGGCCTCAAAACCAGCGGTGAGCGTCTCTGTGGCCCCTATGGAGGCCGAACCTAAGGGAATGGCCATAGGCGGGCTGGTGGTCGCTTCCCGCAATGGATCGGTCTACCAATACCCTTGGTGCGGGGGAGCGGCTAATATCAAGCCGGAGAACCAGGTGTGGTTTAAAACGGAAGAGGCCGCCAAAGCGGCGGGGTACGCGCCGGCAAAAAATTGTAAAGGTTTGGGAACCGCGCAATAGACGATACAATGGCCGTATGTTAGTTGTCGACGTCGAAGCCTCGGGAACAGAGGCGCACAAACATTCCATCGTGTCGGTGGGGGCTTTGGATTTGGCGAATCCGACGAATCGCTTTTACGAAGAGTGCCGCGTGTGGGACGGTGCGCATATCCAGGGTGAAGCTCTCGAAGTCAACGGATTTACGAAGGAGCAAATAACTGACGGCAATAAACAATCTGAAGCGGATCTCGTCCATGCATTTCTACGGTGGTCTGAAGGGCTTGAAGAAAGGACATTTGCCGGCCAAAATCCTTCGTTCGATCGTGATTTCATCAAATATGCAATTCAAAGGGCAGGACATACAGAATGGCCTTTTGCACATCGCACGATCGATACGCACACGCTCTGTTATATGCACATGATCGATCACGGCGTGCAGCCACCGGTCGATAAGAAGAAACATCACTCGGCTCTCAATCTTGACGCGGTCCTCAATTATTGCGGTATTCCTCGGGAACCGGAGCCGCACAACGCCTTGACGGGCGCGCTCTCGCACGCCGAAGTCATCTCTCGCCTCCTCTACGGCCGCAAATTGTTGCCGGAATTCGAGCAATTTGAAATCCCTTGGCGTGCAAAGTGACGCGGTGCTAGGATGATGACATGGATATCTTCTTTACCGCCCTTTCGGGGCTTGTCGTATTAATCGTCATTTTAGTATTAGTGGTCCGCCAGGTGAACCAGTACGAGAAAGGCGTTTTTTTTACGCTGGGCAAATTCTCCGGAATCAAGGAGCCGGGCTGGCGCCTTGTTATCCCGATTTTCCAACAACTCCGCAAGATAGACACGCGCGTAAAGGCCGTGGATGTGCCGGAACAGAAGGCCATTACGAAGGACAACATTGCCGTCGGCGTGAATGCCGTCATCTATTACCGCGTCTCCGATGCTGCAAAGGCCGTGCTTGAGGTCGAAGATTATATCTATGCCATGTCGCAGCTCGCGCAGACGACTATGCGCAACGCCGTCGGCGAAGTCGAACTTGATGAATTACTTTCGCAGCGTGACAAAATTTCGGAACGAATTTCCAAAGTCGTCGATGAGGCATCCGACCCGTGGGGGATAAAGGTCTCGACGGTAGAATTGAAAGACATCGCGCTTCCGGAAAATATGGAACGCACGATCGCAAAACAAGCCGAGGCTGAACGCGAAAAACGGGCGGTCATCATCCGCGCGGAAGGCGAAGTCATCGCGGCCGACAACATGGCAAAAGCTGCCCACACCCTCGCCGCCGCACCCGGCGCCCTCCACCTGCGTACCCTGCAATCGATCAACGACATCTCTTCCGATCAATCCAACACTGTCGTATTCGCGGTGCCGCTTGAAGTCCTGCGTGCGCTTGAAAAATTGGGGAAGGAGTAGCTAAACCCCATCGGGGGAGGGAATGGGCACGGTCAAAAGAAATGCATAAGCATTTTAAAGAAATCTCCGACATATTTTCAGTCGGAGTTTTTTTATTGAAATAAACCGCGAGCAAGGTCGTGTGTTGTAATAGGGGATTATGAAGATCTGTGGATAGGCGCCTGGGGCTGCCGAGACGAGCGTGTCGCACAATAAACCTTTTGCGACATCAGACAGACTGAAAGTCTGTCTGATGTAGCAAAAGATGATGCTGGTGCGGCGGCCACGCTGCCGCACAATTGCCTTTTGGGACATCTACGTTGATACTTCCCTCGTGTCCTACGCAGCCAAAATAAAAAAGATTCTTCCCCCGGATATGCGGCGGCTTTTTTTTCAACTCAATTCGCCTTCCAAGGTCCAAGACTACCTTGATGCCCTTTCAATAAATTTTGAGATATCGGGGGAGTCGAACTTTCCTCCAATTCAGGTTTTTGAGAAAAAGACCGCGCATTGTTTCGAAGGCGCAGTATTCGCTGCGGCTGCACTTGCCTACCACGGTCACAAACCGCTCCTCATGGACTTTGCGACCGCCTATGATGACGAAGACCATACCGTTGCCCTTTTTAAAATTTCTGGAAAATGGGGCGCATTAAGTAAAACAAATCACGCGGTTTTAAAATATCGCGATCCAATCTACGCATCGCCGCGCGAATTAGCAGTGAGTTACTTCCACGAATATTATTTGTGGGACGGTCGCAAATCATTGCGCGCATATTCTGCACCGTTTGATCTCTCAAAATACGCGCCTGAAAAGTGGATTACTGCAGGGGAGTCTCTTGACTGGCTTATGGATGCCATTTCTAAAAGTCGCTACTTCCCTGTCGCCTCTGAAAAAAGTTTTCGAATTTTGCGTCGCGCATCCCCCGTTGAATTACG
>JBBUCP010000083.1:0-2288 GCA_038057725.1 Patescibacteria group bacterium
CCGGAAACGGGGACGGCGGGGCGTGCTTCTGGAGGGACCCCGCAGCTGGCGAGGATTAGCCCGTTTTGCAAGCTTGCAAAACGGGTTTGCCCGGAAGAAGCATGCTCCGCTAGCACCGTCGGTTTTGAAATACGTTCTTGCGTCGCGAGCGGACGCTTGGAAAGCGTTACAAAATCCCGGGGCCAAGCAAAAGCTGACGGCGGAGGGGTTCCAGGCACACAACGGTGAGGATCGAGATGAGTGTGGCAAATGGGATGGATTCGACGGATACGAACGTGACGGACGTCGGCAACCACAGAAAATCCATAAAGATGCCTGCCGCGACGACTTCCCACGCCCGCCAGCGCGCGGCAAGCGCGAAGGCGAAGACCGCGGCAAGCCACGGCGGCGCAAAAACGACCGACGTAAAGAGCGCGGCCGCGAGCAGGATGCGGATGTTATTTGATCGGAGTGACATAGACGAAGCGGAGCGTATCGAGATTCAACGGGAGGCGCAGGAACAAGGTTTGCGTGGCGCTCGACGATGCGCTCTCGATTGTTCCGATCAGTCCGGCCGGCCTTCCAAAATACGCCGGAGCGGACACGACATAGCCGACCGCCACTTTCGCATCGCGCGGGATTTCCGCGCGCGCATTCCCGCTCCCCCGTCCTTCTGCCGAAAAAGAGATGTTGCCCGCGACCAAATCAACCAATGAGCCGGGCGAAAAGAGAGCGCGCACGCTCGCCGTATGAGAATCTGCGTCGCTTACCGTGCCGAGGAGGAAGCCGCCGGGCGTAAGGACGAGGCTCCCTTCCGCGACGCCGTCGCGCTCGCCCGCGCCGATCACAAACGTGCCGTACGGCGAGGAGCCGAGCGATGAGAGCACGCGCGCGGCGAGGCCATCGCCTTCCGTTTCCGCAAGCTGCGCAATCGCGCGCAAGGCCTCATTTTCGTCTTCAAGCGCGCGGAAGCGCGCCATACTTTCTTCGTAGAGCGCGAGCCGCTCCGAAAGCGCGGCATTTTCGCGCGCGAGCAAGCGGCGCGTGGCAAAAAAACCATTGCCGTCGGTTGCGGAGATAATGCCGGCCGAAGCAGTCCACGCCAAAGACGCCGTCGTCCGCGCATACGAGCGCACGAGACCGCCGGTGAGCGTATCAAACCCGAAAAAAGCCACCGACACGAGAAGTGCAACCACGAGCGCCTGCACCAGCAGCGAGCGGGATCTCGCGCGATTTGAGAATTGACTTTTCATGAGCGTTATTCGGTTGGAACAAGTTCTTCGTCATTTTGCTTCAGCGCTTCGCGGAACTTGTCCATATCTTCCAAAATAATCGCGGTTCCGCGCACGACGGACGTAAGTGGATCGGGCGCCACAGAGACCCTCACACCGAGCGCGCTCGCCAAAAATTCGGGAATGCCGCGTATGAGGGCGCCACCGCCCGAAAGGTAGATGCCGTGCTCCATCACGTCGGCGAGAATTTCCGGCGGCGTCGCCTCAATAATGTCCTTTGCCTGCTCGACAAGGTCGTCGATCGAGTGCCCGATCGCGTTCCTAATGTCCTCGTCGGTAAGGACGATCTCGCGCGGCAAGCCCGAGACGAGGTCGCGCCCGCGCGCACGCACCAGGATCGGCTCCGGTCCGCGTAAAATAGATGCCGCGGCGATCTTCACCTCTTCCGCCGTCTTGTCACCTATCAGTATCTTATGTTCGTTGCGGACATGCGAGACGATGTCCTGATTGAATTTGTCGCCCGCGATACGGATGTTGCGCGCGATGACGAGGCCGCCCAAGGAAACGATGCCGATGTCCGTCGTCCCGCCGCCGATGTCGATGACCATGCTGCCGGTCGGCTCATGGACCGGCAATTCGATCCCGATTGCCGCGGCCATGGGCTCGTCGACGATGTGTACTTCGCGCGCTCCCGCCGCCGTAGCCGCATCGCGCACCGCGCGCACTTCGACCGAAGTGATGCCCGAAGGGACACCGATGACGACACGCGGCCCTAAGAGTTTCGTGTGCCCCTGCTGCGCCTTATTGATGAGGTACCCGAGCATCTCGCTCGTCACTTCGAAGTCAGAAATCACGCCGTCAATGACCGGCTGGATCGCAAGGATGTGTGGCGGCGTCCGTCCCAACATGTTTTTCGCCTCTTGCCCCACCGCGACCACCTGCCCGGTTTTCTGATTCACCGCGACGATCGACGGCTCGTTGATGACAATGCCGCGCCCCTTCACGTAGACGAGCGTGTTTGCCGTCCCAAGATCGATCCCGATGTCGTTAGAAAAAAACCCCAATATCTTGTCCTTG
>JBBUCP010000083.1:2388-4850 GCA_038057725.1 Patescibacteria group bacterium
TACTTGTTACTTGCGCCGTGAGGCGCTCAAGTATGTCGCTCTCGGCGACGAGGATTCCCTTCCCGTTCGTGCGTGCGGCCATTTCAATCCCGCCTGCTGAAATAGTTTTTTCCGAAACGACGAGGCGCACCGGGATCCCGATGAGTTCGGCGTCGGCGAATTTCTCGCCTGCCCGCGCGTCGCGGTCGTCGTAGAGGACTTCGATCCCGTTCTCCTGCAACATTTCGTAATAGCGGTCGGCCTCTTTCTCGATATCCTTGTTGCCGCCCGAAAGCGAAACAAGATGCACATGGAACGGCGCGACTTCTTTTGGCCACACGATACCTTTGTCGTCGGCGAAAACTTCCGCAACGGTTGCCATCAGTCTTGCTGGACCAATCCCGTAACAACCCATGATAACGGGTTGATCGATACCGTTTTCATCTTTAAACGTAAGTTTGAGAGGATCGGAAAAACGTGTACCTAAGCTGAAAATATTTCCTACTTCAATTGCTTTCTCCTCGGACAACTCATCTCTTGAGATGCCAAGGTCTGTGAGAACCTCGTCGGTGAGAACTTCTTTATTGATTGCGATCTTTTTGTCCTTAGAAACGTAAACGGTGTCTTCTCCGGCGTCTGAAAGAGTCTGAAATTCATGACTATATTTACTGAATGAACCGCCGGAGGCAAATGTCTTAAACGTGAGCTCGCCGAGTCCCACGCGCTTGAAGATACGTTCGTACGCATCAGCGCAGTCGGCATAAAACGTTTGGTGCTCGTCCTCATTTTTGGAAAAGCTATACAAATCTTTCATCACAAACTCGCGCGTACGCATCAATCCGCTCTTTGCACGGGTTTCGTTGCGAAATTTCGTTTGGAACTGATAGGGATATGCGGGTAAATCTTTATACGACGAGACATGCTCGCGCATGAGCGCGGTAAGAGGTTCTTCGTGCGTCCAGCCGAAGCCTACTTCCCCGCCCGCTTTAAATTCTGATTTAAACCACACATCGACGCTCTCATCGCTCCATCTATCGGTTTCTTGCCACAACTCTTTGCGCTGGAGCGCGGAGAGATGTAATTCCGTGCCGCCGATCTTATTCATTTCTTCGCGGATGATGTTGACGACCTTGTTAAACGTACGCAGGCCGAGCGGCAAGAGGTCGTACGCCCCCGCCATTTCTTTGTGGATGAATCCTGCACGAATGAGAAGCTGAGCGTTCTTCGAAACCTCGTCCTTCGGCGCGTCTTTTCGTGTTCGCGTGAAAAGTTGAGACTGTCGCATAGTTTAGAGCTATTGTACGCGCGATTTCATATTCGCCAAACTTGACTTTGTGCATTTATCGTTATATTGTCGTTTCGGTTACTTCAACGGTGGAGACCCGCCATGATCGAAGATTACGTACTTGCGCCAAGCTGGAATTTGTCACCAAGAGAGCTCGAGGCAATCGACCACGCCCTCGTCGAGCACAAGATCAAGAAAGGCATGAAAGTAATGATCACGGGCAGCAGTATCCCCGAAGGCGGCGCGCGCGATTCGAGGGGTCGCTTTATGAAAACCCTTTGCATCAGCGACTTTGAAGAAATGCTCGATATTACCGTGTATTACAACGATTTTGAGCACCGCAGTACACTCGATTGACCAAAATGAGGTGGGACATGAGCACGAGGCGCCGGACATTCGTTCCGGCGCCGCTTCTTTTATGCTAGCAACCGCGTAATATCGTTGTACGTCACCGTCACCATCAAGAGCACGATCGATCTGATGCCGACGAGACTTAAATCTCCGCAAAAACTATCCCCGGCAGGGTTCGCATTTTCTTATCGCGAGTCGCAAGCGGGATGTCGTGTACGCGCGCAGTCGCGGCGATGAATGCATCCGGCAAATCAAGCTTGTTAATGCGACGAAATCTCGCGGCAGTACGGGCAATGTCCATATCGGGATGAATGACTATAAAACCGCTTAAGAATTGTTCGATCGTCTGTATCTTGTCATCCGTAATGCTAGAAAGTGAAAGTGCCTCCGCAACGCTGATCGAGGAAATGCACACGCCTTCGCGTTCCTGCTTCAGAGTATCGAGCGTTGTGACGATCTTTTCGTCACCATTGAGATATCCGATGACGATATTGCTATCGAACAGGATCATGAAAAACTAGCCGCGCTTGTTCCATTCACTGCGCATCTTTTTCAATTCAGCGATATTGCGTTTTGCGCTTGTGCGTAAAATGCCCGCGGCCTTCCTCCATGCCGAAGGAACTTCCGCGCGCTGTTTCGGCGTATACATGATTGATGTCGTTTTCATATGCCGCATTGTACCACACTCACAATTATGCAAGCAGCCGCGCAATATCGTTGTACGTGACGGTAATCATGAGCGCGACAATCAAACCCACGCCAATGAAATTCATAATCTGCACAGTCAGTTTATGCGGCGGGCGGCGGATGATGGTTTCGATGCCGAGAAGGAACAAACGCCCACCGT
>JBBUCP010000084.1:0-3966 GCA_038057725.1 Patescibacteria group bacterium
GTGGGCGGTAGAGGATTCGAACCTCTGACATCAACAACGTCAATGTTGCGCTCTACCAACTGAGCTAACCGCCCATATAACTGCCTCGATAATATAGCAGATATCCTCGTTTTTCGGTAGGATAGAGCCATGGATATTATTTCGCTCGAATCAGGGGTCGGGAAAGCCGCGATTCGTGCCGCAGGGGTGCTGCGGCAAGGCGGCGTTATTTTGTACCCGACTGACACCGTGTATGGCCTCGGCGCCGATGCGCTCTCGGACGATGCTGTCGCGAAGATTTATGCGATCAAGGGGATGGGCGTCACGAAGCCAGTTCACGCAGCGGTTGCCGACCTCGAAATGGCGGACAAGTATGGGGAAGTAAACGATATCGCTCGCAAACTTGCGGAGAAATTTCTGCCCGGCGCGCTCACGCTGATCCTCAAAATTCGCGAGGGGGTTAATTCAGGCATCGCGATGGGGAGGGCCGACTTCGCAATCAGAATTCCGAAAAACGAATTGTGCCTCGAAATCGCGCGGACATTCGGCAAGCCCTTTACGACAACAAGCGCAAATATCACTGGGCAGCCGCCGGCACGGACCGTCGGTGAAATCGTCGCACAGCTCGGCGATGTGGCACAGTACATCGATCTCGTCATAGACGCCGGCGCTCTTCCGGATCGCAAACCATCCACGGTCGTCAATGTCGTCTCCGGCTTTCCGTCTGTCATCCGCGAAGGCGAGATCCCTGCTGCGGACATTCTCGCATTCAAGTAGCAAGCAGAGACCTTCATAGTATGTCTATTTTACCGCGACCGCGGGAAAATAGGAACATCACCACTCGATCCGCTTGTTGACTTTCTCGCTGAGGAATGCGATGAACTCACGATATTCTTCGGGGGTAAATACGGTTACCTGTAATTTCTTGGCTTCGCCTTTCAGATGTGTCTCGATTTTCTGTAAATCAGCTCCCTCGCCCACTTCTTGTTCGGCCTCGTAATAAAAGATATTTTCAGGTGCCTCGACGATAGACCACTCGATGTCGTGGTAACGAAACACGTCTTTTTTGCGATGCATCCAAAGGCCTTTTGAGTAGCCGAGCGCTTTTAGGATCGCTTTTGCGTTGTCGAGGTTGGTATCTTGCAATTTGAGTGACAACTCGCTTCGACCAACGTTATTTTCCGACATTTTTTTCTTGACCATGATCTCGCAGCGGCCGTCGGTGTCGCGCAAACGGATGTCAACTTCACGTTTCAGTGAGTCTTCCGCAAAACCAGGATAGTCGTAGAGACGGATCATTTCGCGCACGTGCGATTCGATGAATTCGCCGTTTTGGCGCAAAAATTCTCCGAATTTTTGCGCCCCCTCCTTCGTCAGCGGCCCGCGGATTTCAACTTCGATCATATTAATCAGTATCAATAACTTTCCAAAGATACCATGACGCGACCGATGCGTGCTCGCGCCATTCCTGCGCCAGTTTCTCCATCCGTTTATGGTCAGGGAGGGAGCGCAGGCCGTACACCACTTGGAATCCCTTGCGGATACCAAGGTCGCCGGTCGGCAATATGTCCGGCCGCATGAGCGTAAAAATAAGCAGCATGTGCGCGGTCCACACACCAACACCCTTGATCTGCACCAGATGGTCAATGATCTCCTGTGAAGTCATTCTCGCAAACTTCCGCGGACTGATCGTGCCGTCTTTGAATTTCAACGCCGCATCGCGCATGTAAGCGACCTTTTGCGCGGAAAGTCCTGCGGCGCGCAGCTCTGCTACTGGCATTTTCAAAAGCGTCTCGGGCGTCGGGCCGCTTTTGGGAAAAAGCGCGAGAAAACGTCCGCGGATGGCGGCAGCGGCTTTGGTCGAAATCTGCTGCGAAATGATCGAGCGCAAAACGGAGGTGAAAATCCGCGCCCGCCCATGGTAGCGCGTAAAATCCGGCGGCCCGTGCTTTTTGATCAGCGGTCCGAAATGCGGATGTTTTTTGAGTATTTTGAGAGATGCTTCCACACGACGAACAATACGCCTCTAGACGCCTGATTACAACATGGACATCCCATTTGATCTAATGCTTTACGCCGCGTAAGGTTTAGGGAGGACTGCACATTAACTGAAAGGCTAAGTCATGATCTCGACACTGACGAATTCGAAGCCTGAAACTCTTGCACAGATCGCGGAAGAGAAGCACATTCGCAAAACCAGCTCGCTCGTCCTCATGTTCTCGATGGGCAGCCAGTTCGATCATCTCATCATGATGCAATTGGCGAAAATCGGTGTGTTCGCACTTGTCGCTGATCCGTCACAAGTGACCGCCAGTGATGTAAGTGCCATCAACCCACAGGGCATCATCGTGTCCGGCGGCCCGGCGTCAGTTCATTCAGAGCCGCCGCCGTTCGATAACCACATTTTCAACCTTGGCATCCCGGTTCTCGGGATATGTCTCGGTTTTCAAATGTGGGCGAAGTACATCGGCCTTACGGTTCAAAGCGCCGAAAAGCGCGAATTCAACGTCCAGAGGGCGCAATTCTCGCAGGCACGTCTTTTTGACGGCGTTCCCGACAATTCGCCGGTGCTACAAAGCCATGGCGATATCGTTATTGCCGATTCAAGCAACCGGTTTCAAGTACATGCATGGACCGAACACTCGCCAGTTGCCGCTGGTAGAGCGGCCCACCTCTGGGGCGTCCAGTTCCATCCGGAAGTCAGTGACACCGAACATGGCGCGCAGATGTTCGAAAATTTCTGTGGCAAAATATGCAACATCACGGATCGATTTCCGGCGCATGATGTTGCGATGCAGAAAGTCGAGCAGCTACGAAAGCAAATTGGCGACAAGAAAGTGCTTATCGCGCTCTCTGGGGGTTCGGACTCCTCGGTCGTCGCGTACCTTCTTAAGCATGCACTCAGTGGCGATCGTTCGCGATTGAAAGGCATCTATATCAAAGGAGTCGACCGTCCTGACGATGAAACTGACGTCCTGCGCTTCTTCGGCAATCAGCCATGGATCCAACTAGAAGTGGTTGACGCAACCGAGGAATTTCTCGTAGCCCTCAAGGGCAAGGCCACGGGCAAGGAGAAGCGAATAGCATTTCGTGGTCCATATCCGGAAATACTTGACACAAAAGCACGTGAGTTCGGTGCCAGTTTTATCGCTCAAGGCACGCTTCACACGGACTTGGTGGAAAGCGGGCTCGGGCACGCCACAGGTGCTCGCCGTGCACAGATCAAGCTGCATCACAACACGGGTTTGAAATTTTCCGTACCCGAGTTGATGCCACTTGCAGATTGCGTCAAAGACAATGCGCGTTCGATAGGGAGGGACATTGGTGTTCCTGAGGAACTGCTCGTTCGTCATCCATTCCCGGGACCTGGGCTTGTGATTCGCTTGGAAGGAGAATTCACACGTGAACGCCTTGCGATCGCGCGTGCAGTGGACGGAATCATGATGCAGGAACTTCGTCGAGCCGGACTCTACGAGAAAATCTGGCAAGCAGGTTCGCGTGTCACGATCTCGCAACATACGACGACAAAAGGTGACGATGCCGGTGTCGGCTGGGTTATCCAGTGGTTCGCCATCACAAGCGTGAACGGGTTTACCGCTCGTCCGTTTGAAGTGCCGCATGACGTACAGGTACGAATTGCAGACCGAAATGGCAATGAAGTGCCTGGCGTCGGTGCTACGGACTATCGGTATTCGGGCAAACCGTACTCGACCATTGAAGCCGAGTAACTTCGGCGGAAGTCAAAAAAAGGACAAAGGCCTCGGCGCAAATGCTGGGGCCTTTTCTCTTAAAACGCGAAAAAATATTTCAGTACCTAGGCACGGAGATTGCGGTGACCGAAGCGTATCGAGCATACGAGGAGGGCAACGCAGAGGCTCCGTAACAACGGTAATGGGATATTTTTGCGTGTTTTAATTACCATGTGCCGGTGTTTGACATAGATTGCCAAGGTTCTTGAATTGGCAATGCGTCGCCGATTTGGAGAAG
>JBBUCP010000085.1:0-6480 GCA_038057725.1 Patescibacteria group bacterium
CGGCGAAAATCACGACCATCGAATACGATCCGAACCGCTCCGCCTTCATCGGCCTCGCGGTCTATCAAGACGGCGCCAAGCGCTACGTCGTCGTTCCGAAGGCGACCCAAGTAGGGGACAGCTTCATCGTTTCCGAAACGGCAGCCATCACGCGTGGCAACCGCCTCACACTCTCGAACATTCCTGTCGGTACGTTCGTCTACAATGTCGAGTTGAAGCCGGGCGCAGGTGCGGTCATCGCGCGCTCGGCAGGAAACTACGCCGAAGTCGTCGCGCAAGATGGCGGTTACGCGCACGTCAAAATGCCTTCGACCGAAGTGCGCAAAGTCCTCGGCACCTGTTGGGCATCGATAGGCGAAGCATCCAACGACGAACATCATCTCGTGAATCTCGGAAAAGCCGGCCGCTCGCGCTGGCTCGGCATCCGTCCGCGCGTCCGCGGCACCGCCATGAACCCGGTGGATCACCCACACGGCGGTGGTGAAGGTAAGCAAGGCCGCGGTCTTCGTCGTGCAAAAACGATGTGGGGAAAACCTTCCGGTAAGGGTCAGAAAACAAGGCGGCCAAAGAAATACAGCAACATCTATATTCTCTCGAGACGCCGAGTGGGCAAGAGGAAGTAATACATCGCGGCCGAAAGGCCGCGATTTTGCTATAATTGCGCCATGGACATTCGTATCATCCGCAAGCCAATTACTCTTGATGTGCTCGAGGAACTCTCGGGTATCTATCATCGAAGGATCGTAAAAGGCGTTGCCGATCTTGGACGTGAGCTTATCGCACTTGGTGGTGAATGGCATATTGACGCCAACAATGTCTTATTCGCTGACGGATCGGAGCAGAAAAATATGTGGGGCTTTAATGTTCTTCCGAAGGAGAAAGGTAATAAAGCGATCCAATACAACTCGATGATCAACATCCGGCCTGCTCAAGGAAATACAAGTATGGATGTGCTCGACGAAACATTGCAGCGAGAAATCCGCGCGTTGGTCGGAAAGTTAATCCCCGACCTCGACCTTGTATGAAAAGAGACGCTGCGTTTTATTTTGCAAATCTTGGCGCGGATATATCGCGATGTATATCCGCGGCGCAGCACAATGATAGCGAATCGTATGATGATTCGATCGATGCAGCGTATCGAACCCTTGCGTACATAACCAACCGACCGGAAGCCTACGAAGAGGGTTTACTTCTTTTACGCGGTCTCGAATATGCACGCGAAGAGAACAGACTTTCCGAATTCAACGACCAGTTAAACGAACTCATCACCGAATATTCTCCGCTGGTATAAAAAATCGGCCCCGCGCGAACGCGGAGCCTTTATAATGCCGACATCTCCTAAACAAGAATCACGATTTCTCGCTCTTTTCCATTTTTGTCTTTACAGAAGAACTGGTCGCCCGCCCCTATCCTTTCGGAAATCCAGCGTCCGATTCGTACGAAACGTTCAGTCTCCATACCTCCATGCTCGAGGTAATGGGCTAACGCAACGGCGATTGCTTGGTCAGCCGATTTAACGAGGGGGTCAGCTTCCTTCATGGTCTTGATAGTTTGTTTGCTTGCTTCGGATAGACCGATGCTCCGACGCCCATGCTTTGTAGCTTCGTCCATGGCACACGCTCCAATCTGTTTAATAGCCGTCCGAACCCTACCATTTCTTCATTTCTTTGACAATTCAAGCCATTTTGTATATATTGCTGACACCCCGCGAAGGCGGGTTTTCAATTGCAGAATAAACAACAGTATGACCCGATCCCTCAAAAAAGGCCCCTATGTCGACGTGAAGCTCGCGAAGAAAGTCGCGGCTCGTAAGCCGAATGCCGGTGGTATTAAGACATGGGCGCGCGCAAGCCAAATCGCCCCTGAATTCGTCGGCTATACCTTCCAGGTTCACACCGGCAACAAATTCGACGACGTGTTTGTGACCGAAGACATGGTCGGGCACCGCCTCGGTGAGTTTGCCCCGACGACCCGTTTCGGCCGCCACGGCGGTAAGATGCAGAAGGAAATCGAAATGAAGGCAAAGGAAGCCGAAATCGCATCTGCGCAAGCCGCAAAGGGCGCCGCCGCGGAAGCGAAGAAGTAAAATAATATGAAAGCATCGCTAACCAACTACAAACAGTCTCCGCGCAAAGTACGCCTCGTCGCCGACATGATCCGCGGTAAGTCGGTCGCCGTCGCACGCGACTCGCTCGTTTTTCTTGCAAAGAAATCATCTCCCGAGATCATCAAGCTTCTGAATTCCGCGGTCGCGAACGCCCGCATGCAAGGAATGAATCCGGACGACCTCATCGTGAAGACGATCTCTGTCGACAAGGGCAGCGTCATTAAGCGCTTTATGCCAAAAGCACGCGGCCGCGCGGCAGGAATTCGCCGCACGATGTCGCACGTCAACATCGAACTCGGCATGGCGGCGGATGCAAAGCCTGCGAAAGTTGCTAAAACGGCAAAGAAATCAGCTAAGAAGGCCGCCAAATAATTATGACTCATACTGTACATCCATACGCACATCGCCTCGGCGTCATCCGCGACTGGAAGTCGCGTTGGTTTGCTTCAAACCCGAAGCAGTACCGTGAAAATGTCATGATCGACGCGAGCATCCGTCGCTTCTTGAAGAAGCGCCTGCGCGGCATGTACGTCACGTCGGTTGAAATCGAGCGTAATCGCAACTCCATCCGCATCCTCCTCAAGACCTCGCGCCCCGGCATGATCATCGGCCGCGGTGGGGAAGGTTCGATCAAGCTCTCAAAAGAAATCGCGGCAGCAGCAATGAAAGTGAAGGGCGCGCCGCGCCTTCCGGTGAAATTGGATATCGAAGAAGTCCGCTCTCCTGAATCGCAAGCGCCGGTCGTCGCCTACATGATCGCGGAAGGTCTCGAGAAGCGCCAAACATTCCGCCGTGTCCTCAAACAGACCGTTGAGAAAGTAATGGCAAACCGCGACGTGCAGGGAGTGCGCATCGGCATCTCCGGCCGCCTCGGCGGCGCCGAAATGTCCCGTCAAGAAGAGATTAAGCGTGGCCGTGTCCCGCTCCAGACCATCCGCGCCGACATCGATTTCGCCAAAGAACAGGCGTACCTTCCGTACGGCGTCATCGGCGTCAAGGTGTGGATCTATCGCGGCGATATCTTCGCGAAAGACGCGAACAGCACTCAGTCAAATAAATAATTGAATTTGTATGTTGTCACCCAAGAAAGCAAAATTTCGCAAATGGCAGACTGGCCGCAAGAGCGAGGCGCGCCTCCACCTGCCCGAAACCCGCGGCATCACCGTCGCGTTCGGTTCGTATGGCTTGAAAGCCATGACGCCGGCGCGTGTTTCTAGTAACCAGCTCGAAGCTGCTCGCCGCGCGCTCACTCGCGCCGCAGGCAAGACCGCAAAAGTCTGGACGCGTATTTTCCCGGACCGACCAGTCACGCAGAAGGCCGCAGAAGTGGGCATGGGTTCCGGAAAGGGCGACGTGCAGAAATATGTCTTTGAAGTCCGTCCGGGACGCGTGATTTTTGAAGTCGACGGCGCACCCGAGACACAGGCCCGCGAAGCACTTCGGAAAGCCGGTACCAAGCTCCCGCTCAAAGGACGCGTCATCGCACGCGTATAAATACTATGGCAAACGCATTTGCAAAATACACCATTGAAGACTTGCACAAGGAAATCGCCGAAAAGCGCGAGGAACTTCGCGCGTTCCGCTTCGGTTCTGCCGGTTCCCGCAGCCGCAACGTCCGCGAAGGCCGCACTGTCCGCAAGACAATCGCCCGCCTCATGACGGAGATGAACGCGCGCACCCTGCCTGCGCGGAAGGGTGCACGGTCTGTTGCATCTGCTAAGAAAACCGCGTAGTATAGCCACTCTTTATGCAAACTGATATGACCGCCACCGATACAACAAAAGGAAAAGTGCTCCAGGGAACCGTCGTGAAGAGCGCTATGAAGGACACCTGCACGGTGGCAATCGAGCGCTACGTGGTGCATCCTAAGTACAAGAAGTACATCCGCAGCACGAAAAAATTCCTCGTCCACGACGCCGGCAACACCGCGAAGGTAGGGGACAAGGTCGAGATCCGCGAAACCCGCCCGATCTCGAAGAGTAAGCACTTCACTCTCCAATCGATCCTGCTCGCTGCAGCAGTCGAAGATGAATAGGAAGTAAACTATCAATTTATGATACAGGATAGAACATTGGTAAAAATCGCAGACAACTCCGGTGGAACCATCGGACGCGTTTTCAAAGTGCTCGGCGGTTCCAAGAAGCGCTACGCATCGGTCGGTGACCAAGTCGTCATCTCCATCCAGACCGCGCAGCCTCGGAAGGCAGTGAAGAAGAAGGAAATCCACAAGGCAGTCGTCGTGCGCGTGACGAAGGCAATGCGCCGCAAGGATGGCAGCTATGTTCGCTTCGACGAGAACGCAGTCGTTCTTATCGCAGGCTCCGGAAAAGAACCAAAGGAACCAAAAGCATCCCGCGTCTTCGGCCCCATCCCACGCGAAATCGCGGAAAAAGGCTACCAGCGCATCGCGACCCTCGCGCCGGAGATTGTATAAGCATATGAAAATCAAAAAAGGTGACACGGTAATCGTAATAAGTGGTAAAAACCGCGGTACCAGCGGCAAGGTTGAGCTTGTCTTGACCAAGAAGGACATGATCGTGATTGATGGCGTGAATGTTGTGAAGAAGCACCGCAAGGCGAACCAGCAGAGCAAATCCGGACAGATCGTCGAGAAATCAATGCCGATCCACATCTCCAACGTCATGATCGCCGACCCGAAAGGAGGCAAGCCGACCCGTATCCGCATCGAACGCTCAAAAGATGGCGCACGCGAACGTGTCGCTGTGAAAAGTAAAGCTAAAATCGCATAATTATGGCAACCGCAATCCCAACAACTAAAGAACGCCTCGGCACAACCTTCAAGGCAATGAAGGAGGATTTCAAATACACGTCCGCGATGCAGGCGCCGCGCGTGACGAAGATCGTCGTCTCCACCGGCATCGGATCCGTTTCCGATAAGAAGAAACGCGCGCTCATCCTCGACCGCCTTACGAAGATCGCAGGTCAGGCTCCGGCTCCGCGCTCAACGACCAAGTCCATCTCACAGTTCAAGACCCGTGTTGGCGACCTCGCCGGCTACATGGTCACGCTCCGCGGAGCGCGCATGAATTCATTCCTCGACAAGCTCGTGAACATCGTCTTCCCCCGCGTCCGCGACTTCCGCGGCCTCTCGGCAAAAGCTATCGACGAAATGGGGAACATCACGATCGGCTTCAAGGAACACACCGTTTTCCCGGAAACCGCCGACGAAGAAGCAAAAGACCTCTTCGGCCTCGCCGTCACGATCGGAACCACCGCAAAGAATAAAAAGGAGGCAGAAGCCTTCCTCCGCCACCTCGGTCTCCCGCTGAAGGCGGAATAAATAAAAAAGAATCGAGGCCGCCCTGGAAGGGGCGGCCTCTTGAACCCTGTCATGAACCTGGCTGTAAACCGTATTCCACAAGATCGATCTTAGCTCGTGTAAAAACAGGACTGATAGTCTTAACATCGTAGAGCTGCTCTGTACGCTTTAGGAGCGCTGACTGCAAATCAGCGCGATAGCGGTCGATGTCTATCGTTGGGCTCAAACCGGCCGCTATCTCGAGCTCCATCAACAAACATCGGTCGGAGATGACCGCAAGCCCGCGCTTCATAAATCGAAGACAATCCTCCTGTTTCTCCAACGCTCGTTGCTCTGTCTTGAACTGGATGTCGCCAAGCATCGTCTCTCTCCGCAGTTGACCCAACGAAATGTCAGGCTTCTGCCGCCATATAATCACAAATATCTTCCTCTCGCCACTTTTTCAATCCCGCCACTCCTTTTCCAGTATTCCCGATTGTTTGATGATGGATCCGAGTGTTTTTGGATGTATTGCCTTGGAGCCGTGATATTGCACATGCGTCATGTGAAGCTGGCCGCCGACGAAGCCGCGATAGTAGTGATGGCTCCCACGAGTATGATGCAGCACGAAGCCGTGCACTTTTAGGAATTTCTCAACGTCGTTAAACGTCCAGTTTGATTTTCCTCTGACCATTTAGACATTGGCGAGATTGGCGATACCCGCTTTGTATACATCGGAGAGGGGAGAGACGACCGGTTTATTACCCGTGGAAGAGAATGTTCGTGTGGCCTTGATCCACTTCGTCTCGTATTCGTCGTCAGTTTTCTGGTTGAGGAGACTATTTACCTGATTTGTCCTAAAACCTTTAAGTTTCTTAGTCGATTCGAGATAGCCGATGACGGCTTCCTGCAATTCGAGTTCAACCAGCCGAGCTTCTTCTCCCGTGACGACGATATTGAATTCCAGTGCGACCCCAACCCAGGTGTCGCCCTCCTTGTATATCATCCATCGATAGGTACCTTGTTTGACAGTATTCATACCTAGATACTATAGCAAATTGCATAACCTCAGATACATATTGCACTCCTTAGCATCTAAGGAGCATGCGGATAT
>JBBUCP010000086.1:0-345 GCA_038057725.1 Patescibacteria group bacterium
TCTCCGATGCCGAACCGTTCGGTGCGATCCATGTTGCGGCGGATCGGAATCCAGATTTTATACGCGCTTTTCGTTTTTTCTAGTACCGGCAACAACTTCGGTTGCAAAAAGGTGCGGGGGGGGGCAGGATTCGGGGGATGGGTCGGATTCAATTCACTCATAGCTACGAGGATATCATTTCAATCGAGAATTTGCTTCTGGCATGGAAGGAATTCGTGCGGGGGAAGCGGAAAAAGAAAGACGTGCAGGAATTCCAATACCGGTTGATGGACAACGTGCTTTCGCTGAATCGCGATCTCGCGGCGAAAACGTACGTGCACGGGCCGTACCACGCCTTCAACATTT
>JBBUCP010000086.1:355-8902 GCA_038057725.1 Patescibacteria group bacterium
ACATTCACACGGCAAGTGTGCGCGACAGGTTGTTGCACCACGCACTCTACCGCAAGCCCTATCCCTTCTTCGACCGCACCTTCATCGCCGATTCGTATTCGTGCCGGCAAGGGAAGGGGACGCACGCGGCGATGGACCGGTTCCGGCAGTTTTCCGACAAAGTTTCTCTCCACTCATTCGCTTCCGGCGTCGATTTCCTTGGCTGGGTGCATTTTTCTGACCATCGCGTGCTGCGCGCGGCGACGAAGCGGCGGATGTTGGCGCGGATCGGACATGATTCTCATGAAGCATCGGTCGCATCGTACAGAGGACTTCTGAAGCACGGGAATACGCGGAAGTTGCAAGCAGAGTTGCCGTAGAGGGTGGTATAATCTTTTGAATGGCGTTTTCGCTTTCGTCACTCGCGCAAACTCTGACCGGCGCCTTCAATAAAGGGGACGGATCGGTCATCGGTATCGACATCGGCGCATCGTCGGCGAAAATCGTACAGCTGCGCGGGGCGCACGGCGCGGCCGTCTTGGAGACGTACGGCGAAATCGCGCTCGGCCCGTATGCAAACGAGCCGATCGGCAAAGCGGTGAAGCTCACGCCGGAAAAGACGGCGGAGGCCCTGTTGGATTTGATGCGCGAGGCCAACGTGACCGCGAAAACAGGCGGCATCTCGATTCCGTTTTCGTCGAGCCTCATTTCCATCCTCGATCTGCCGAAGAGCGACCCGGAGCAATTGAAGCGCATGATCCCGATTGAGGCGCGCAAGTATATCCCCATGCAGGTTTCCGAAGTCATGCTCGATTGGTACGTCATCCCTGAAGACCAGAATACCGGCGGCGCGGCATTTGACCGCATCGAGGAAAAATCGGCCATCCGCGCCAAAGGCCAGGAAGTCTTGCTTGTCGCGATCCACAACGACACTATTTCCGCGTACCAGACCATCGCCGCTACAGCGGGGATTTCGGCGCAATTTTACGAAATAGAAATTTTTAGCGCGATCAGGAGTTCCTTAGGCCACGGCGTCGCCCCGGTTCTTGTCATCGACCTTGGCGCCGCGACGACGAAGATGTATGTCGTCGAGCGCGGCATCATACGGACGACGCACCTCATTACCGGGGGCGGGCAGCAGATGACCGAACACCTTGCACGTTCGATGTCGTGGGAATTCGAAAAAGCCGAGCGCGTGAAGCGGGAACGCGGCCTCGTCGAATCAAATACCTATTCGACCGACGAGAACGACCGCATCAAGCAAGGTCTCATATCCACACTCGAGCGTATATTCAGCGAGGCAGACAGGGTACTATTGAGCTACGGGAAGCGATACAACAAAGACGTATCGCACGTCGTCCTCACGGGCGGCGGGGCGTCGCTCCCGGGTCTGTCGCCGTTCGCCAATACTGCCTTGCATGCGCAGGTGGAATTGGCCAACCCGTTCAGCCGCACTGAAGCGCCGGCATTTTTGGATAAGGTCCTCACGGACATCGGACCGGGATTCGCTGTCGCTACAGGCTGCGCTCTCCGGGAATTGCGCAAGGGCTAGAGGTTGGAAAGGGATAAGGGAAACCATATGGAAACCGGCATCAAATCATCATTCATCCCGCAGTCGCCCATCACGCCGTCGCGTGTGGAAGCGCGTCACTCTCCCGGCGGCATGAATTTTTTCGTGCTCGCCTCACTGGTCGTTTTCGTCGCTTCGGCGACGCTTGCGGCGGGCGTCTTCTTATACGCGCAATACCTTTCGGCGAGCGTCGCGTCGAAGCTCGAGCAACTCGAGCGCGCCAAGCAGGCATTTGAGCCGTCCTTGATCCAAGACCTAACGCGCCTCGATGACCGCATGCGTGCGGCCGATGTCATCTTGGGGACGCACGTCGCGCCGACGGCGCTCTTCCACCTCCTTGAGCAGTTGACGCTCCAGACCGTCGCGTTTTCGACACTCGATTTCTCTTCGGGGAACGACGGCATCGAAGTCACGATGCAGGGCGTGGCGCAAAGTGTGAACTCGATCGCGCTGCAGGCCGACCTTCTTGCAAAAAGTGGCGTCATCTCGAACCCGATCTTCTCGAATATCAACCGCCAACCGGGCGGTGTGCGATTCGACTTTACCGCGAAAGTGGAGCCGCAATCGCTGAGCTACGGCCAAGTGCAACAACCCGGGACGGCTCCCGCCGTGGAGCCGATTCCTGCCGCGCCGGCCTCGCCATTCGGGACGCCCGGCGAAGAGCAACACGAAACACAGCAATAGTATGACCCGTACCATCATTTCGCTCATCTGCCTCGTCGGCGCCGGCGCGCTTTTCATTGTGTATACGAAACCGGCGTATGACGGCACGAAAACCTACCAGCAAGAAATCACCCAGTACAATCTCGCGCTCGATAAGGCCGCCGAACTGCAACGGCTGAAGCAGTCGCTCCTCTCGCGCTACAATTCTTTCAATCCCGATGATATCGAGAAGCTGCACAAGCTCTTGCCGGACCATGTGGACAACGTGCGCCTTGTCCTTGACCTCGACACCCTGGCATCGAAGCATGGCCTCGCGCTCCAGAACGTCGTCATTTCCGGCCCCGAGGCCGTGCAGGAAAACATGGAAGCGGTGATCGGGCCCGCGGTAGAGGGGCATGAATCGCTCACGTTGCGTTTTGCGACGACGGGCCCGTACGAGCGTTTCGTCCAGTTCCTCACGGATCTCGAAAAGAGCCTCCGCATCGTCGACGTGGTCGAGCTCACGATGAACGCCTCCGGCGATGGGAACGACAGCACGCCAACCTACCGCTTCGACATCACGGTTCGCACCTATTGGCTCAAATAACGCTATGGGAATCCTCAAGAATAAAATGGTCCTTCTCGTCCTCGGTGGCATACTCCTTGCCGGCTTCGTGTGGTATTCCTTCTTGCGCGATTCCGGCGCTCCCGTCCTCCTGCAGGCGCAGCCCGCAAGCGCCGTCGACAGCGACGTGGTGACGATCCTCCTCCAGCTACGGGCGGTTTCGCTCTCTGGCACCATTTTCACCGACCCGGCGTTCATGTCGCTCCAGGATTTTGGCAGCGAGATCGTGCCGGAACCGGTCGGGCGCCCAAACCCGTTTGCGCCGCTTCAAGGGAGTGGTTCAGCCGCGGCCACATCTTCGGCTCCGCGCCAGGCTCCTCCCCGCTGACATATGCCCCGTTAGAAGTCGTGGACGCGGAGTGGTAAAATTCTTGCTATGGGTCACACTACAAAAAAAAGTAACAGAGTCCGGAGCGGTACACGACTGTCCGCGCCCGACTTCTAACGGGGTATGCCCCCGGCAGACACGCGCGTACCGCACAGTGACGCCACTTCGGACGCGCTGGCCTCGGCACCGGTACGGTCATTGAAGGACGTGAAGATCCCGTACGAAGTCTTGCGGCTCATCCCGCGGGAAAGCGCGGAGCATTACGCGCTCGCCCCGGTCGGGGTGGTCGACGGCGTTCTTGAGGTCGGCATGGTTGATCCGGATAATATCGCCGGTGTCGATGCGCTGAATTTCATCGCGCGGAAAACCGGCATGCCGTTCAAGGTTTTCAAAATAACGACAGACGATTTGGGGATCGTGATGAAGATGTACCAAAGCCTCGGCGGTGACGTCGACAGCGCCCTCACCGACCTCGAAACCGAGAAAAAAAACGACGGGGGAAAGCCGGCGCTGGGGGAGGACATGGAATACCTCCTCGACCTTGGTACCCTAAATGAGCAGCAAAAGGATACGGGGGCTCTGCAGGAAGACGCACCGGCGATCAAGATCGTCTCGACGATCTTGCGCTACGCGATCGACGGCAGGGCATCCGACATCCACATCGAGCCGACGCCGGCCGGGGTGCGCGTCCGCTACCGCGTCGACGGCGATTTGCACACAAGCGTGATCCTGCCCGGCAACACGCATCGCGCGATCGTCGCGCGCATTAAAGTGCTCTCCTCGATCCGCCTCGACGAGAAGCGTCGCCCGCAGGACGGCCGCTTTTCCGCAAAATTCGATGAACGGCAGATCGATTTCCGCGTCTCGACCTTCCCGTCGTACAGCGGTGAGAAGATCGTGATGCGTATCCTCGACCGCGAGCAGGGGTTCATCCCCGTCGACAAACTCGGCCTTTCGGACCGCGATCTGAAAGTCGTGAGGAAGGCCATCCAAGCGCCGCACGGCCTCGTCCTCATTTCGGGGCCCACGGGCTCCGGCAAATCGACGACGCTCTATTCAATGCTTGCGGAATTGGATCGCGAGCACAAAAACGTGCTTTCCCTTGAAGATCCGATCGAGTATTACATCGATGGCGTCATCCAGTCGCAAGTCCGCCCTGAAATCGGTTATACCTTTGCGACGGGGTTGCGCACGACGCTGCGCCAAGATCCTGATATCATCATGGTGGGCGAGATCCGCGACGGGGAAACCGCGAAGCTTGCCATACAGGCGGCGCTCACCGGCCACTTGGTGTTCTCGACGATCCACACGAACGACGCAGTGGGGACGATCCCGCGCCTCATCGATATGGGCGTGGAGCCCTACCTCATACCGCCGGTGTTGGTCTTATCGATGGCGCAGCGTCTCGTGCGCACGCTCTGCCAAGGGACCGGGAAGGAATTCGACCTATCCGCGAGTGACACCTGCAGCATCGAAGAAGAAATGGCATCCCTCCCCAAGGAGCACCACTTCAAAGTGGAGAAAAAAGCGTACGAGCCGGAGCGGACGCAGACATGCCCCACGGGACTCCGCGGCCGTATGGCTGTTTTTGAAGCGATGGAGATGACGCAGGATATTGAGAAGATAATCCTCACGAGTCCCGTCGAATCGAAGTTGCGCGAGGCGGCGCGGCGACAAGGGATGACGAGCATGCGCGAGGACGCGGTGCGCAAGGCATTCCTGAAGCAGGTCCCGTTCTCCGAAGTAAACACGGTCTCCGCGGTACTCCTCGACGAAGAGGAACTGGTGGTGCCACCGCCGGCACCCACGGAAGAAATTCCGCCCGAGGCAGACGAAAAAATAGACACACCATAACCTATGGCAAATGAACATCGTATACTGTTGGTCGACGACGACAAGTTCCTTCTCGACATGTATAGCCTGAAATTTTCGCAGGCGGGTTTTTCCGTGCAGCCGTGCTTTTCGGTGCATGAGGCGCTCGAAGCGCTGCGCGCAGGATACGACCCGGAGGTTGTCCTTTTCGACGTCACGATGCCGGGTGAAGACGGCTTTGCGCTCATGCAAGAGATCAAGGAAGGGAAGCTCGCCCCGAATGCGCGCCTCATCGCGCTCACGAACCAGGGGAGCGACGCAGACAAAAAGCATGCCGAGGAGCTCGGCGTCCACCGGTACGTCATCAAGGCGAGCATGATACCTTCGGAGGTTGTTGCGATGGTGAAGGAGGAAATGGCTAAAAGTAGGGTACAATAATTTATATGGAAGACTACGGCTCTTTATTTAAAAAGTATATCAACGTCGTCATCCACGAAGGCGCGTCCGATTTGCACCTCTCGACGGGGACGCATCCGACGATCCGCGTCGCGGGCAGCCTCACGGGCATGCTGAAGGAACCGGTCCTCACGGCCGCGGACACGGCAGGCTTCCTGAAGGTGCTCCTCTCGGACGAACAGGCCGGGCGCTTCAAGGCCGACCTTGAGATCGACTTCGCCTACGAGACCGACGACGGCAACCGCTTCCGCGGCAACGCCTTTTATGGGCGCGGTGCCGTCGGGATAGCCCTGCGGTTCATCCCGAAGCAGATCCGTACGCTCCAAGAGTTGAACCTTCCCGACATCCTCGAGACCTTTGCGCGCAAATCGCAGGGATTTTTCCTCGTCGTGGGGCCGGTCGGGCAAGGGAAGACGACGACGCTCGCGTCCATGGTCGAGCTCATCAACCAGGAGCGCATGGAACATATCGTCTCCATCGAGGATCCGATCGAATATATTTTCGAGCCGAAGAGAAGCCTCATCGACCAACGCGAAGTCCTCCTCGACACGAAAAGTTTCGAGGCGGCGCTCCAGAGCGCGTTCCGCGAGGACATCGACGTTCTCCTCATTGGCGAGATGCGCGGCATCGCGACGGTTTCTGCGGCGGTCACGGCCGCCGAGACAGGGCACCTCGTCCTCTCGACGCTGCACACCAACAATGCCGCGCAGACGATCGACCGCATCATTGACACCTTTCCCGGCGGACAGCAGGACCAGATCCGCATCCAGCTTTCTTCCTCGCTCGCGGGTATTTTCTCGCAGCGCCTCGTGCCACGCATCAGCGGCGGCCTCGTTCCCGCGTACGAACTCCTCATCAACAACAAGGCGATCGCAAATTTGATCCGTGAAAAGCGGACGCACGAGATCAACACTGTCATCGAAACGTCGTCGACCGACGGCATGATCGACATGAACCGCAGCCTTGCGGAACTTGTCGCGCGCGGCGAGATAACGGTCGAGAGCGCCTACCAGTATTCCCTGAATCCGAACGTGCTGCAGAAGCTTTTGTAGTATGTCTCTTTTCACCTACAAAGCCCTCGACGGGCAGGGCGCCGGGCGGGAGGGAACCATTGACGCGGTGAACATCGACGTCGCGATTTCTGCGCTGCAGCGGCGCGGCCTCATCATTTCTTCGATCGATCCAGTGGATAGCGGGCAGAAGTTTGGCCTCATGTCCTCGATCTCTTTCTTCAACGGCGTGAAGGGGGCCGATGTCGTCATGCTCTCGCGGCAGATGACGACGCTTTTCGAGAGCCAGGTCTCCGCGCTCCGCGCGTTCCAGCTCCTTGCGGCGGAGGCGCGTACGCCGAAGTTGGGGGATGTCCTCTCGGCCATTGCCGCAGACATCCAGGGAGGCAGCCAAATCTCAAGCGCGCTTTCCAAGCATCCGGACGTCTTTTCAAATTTTTACGTCAACATGGTGCGAGCCGGCGAGGAATCGGGAAAGCTTGACGAGACCTTCGCGTTCCTCGCCGACTACCTCGACCGCAACTACGAAATCACCGCAAAGGCAAAGAATGCGCTCATCTACCCGGCGTTCATCGTCGGCACTTTCTTCGTCGTCATTATCCTCATGATGACGCTCGTTATCCCGCGCCTCGCCGACATGCTCACCGAAGTAGGGCAGGCGGTTCCGATCTACACACGCGTCGTGATCGGGATGAGCAAGCTCTTCGCGGATTACGCGCTCTTGTGGCTTATCTTCCTTGTCCTCGCCGGTGCCTTTTTGTTCCGCTTTTTGCGCACCAGCGTGGGCGCGGAAATGTTCAGCCGCGCGCGTCTCCAGGTTCCGGTCATCGGCGGGATCTACAAGAAGCTCTACCTCTCGCGCGTCGCCGACAACCTCTCGACGATGTTAAAAAGCGGCATCCAGATGCTCCGCGGGCTCGAGATCACCGGCTCCGTCGTCGAAGACCCGACGTACGAGCGCATCCTCGCCGAGGCCGCGATGGACGTGAAGGCGGGGCTCCCGGTCTCCGAAGCGTTCAGGAAGCATCCTGAAATTCCCGGGATCGTGGTTGCGATGATCAAGATCGGTGAAGAGACCGGCAGCATGGGCGCGATCCTCGATTCGATGGCGAAATTCTACCGCCGCGAAGTGAACAACGCCGTCGACACGCTCGTCTCCCTCATCGAACCGTTCATGATCGTCTCCCTCGCGGTCTGCGTCGCAGTTCTCCTCGCGTCGGTTCTCGTGCCGATCTACAACATCGCGGCGAGTATTTAGGTTATACACACCCCGTGCACACACGACGCCAATCGTGGCGTATGATATGCAGCATATGGGAAAACAACAGCGGGGCTTTACGCCATCGTGTACACGTGAATCTCGAGGATTCACTTTGATTGAATTACTCGTCGTCATCGCCATCATCGGCATCCTCTCGTCGGTCGTCTTGGCATCCCTTAATGGTGCCCGCAAGAAAGGCCGCGACGCGCGCCGGATTTCGGACTTAAAGCAATTGCAGCTTGCGCTTGAGATGTGTTATGACTCCGGCAATGCATGTACCGGCGGCGGAACTGAATATCCGGATGGGCTCGCCGTTCTGGCAACACAAGGCTTCATCTCGACAGTCTCGACTGATCCTCAGACCAATGCGGCATATGGATATGATAACTTGCTGAGCGATGGTGTTTCAGTTTGCTCAGTATCAGGCCAGGTTTGTTCGAGTTACGTCCTCCAAACGCTGATGGAAGGAGCCGTGCCTGCAGGGAGCGTGACGGGGACGCGCGGAATATATAATTGTTCGACGGCGCTGTTCTACTGCATACAGCCGTAGGTCATTATTAATTATTATTTTAATTTAATTTTATATGCATCGAACATCCCGCGGTTTCACCCTTATTGAGCTTTTGGTGGTGATCGCTATCATTGGTATTTTGTCGTCCGTCGTCTTAGCCTCGCTCAACAGCGCGCGCAAGAAAGGCCGCGACGCACGCCGTATTTCCGACGTAAAGCAGATCCAGCTGGCACTCGAATTGTATTACGATAACAACCAGAGCTACCCGACAGGCGGAACTGTCGCATCAACAACGCTTGTGACGCCGCTCGTCTCGAATAATTTCATCTCGTCGATCCCGCAAGACCCGACGA
>JBBUCP010000087.1:0-2333 GCA_038057725.1 Patescibacteria group bacterium
GCTGATAAATTTCAGAAGGAGATTGATGTTCTTGAGGGCAGATAGTTTTCGTCTTCTCGCCTCGCCTCGCTGAGTATGCTAGTTTGACGTGGGAAGCAACCGGAGGAGTGTCATGGCCGACGAATTTAAAACGCTCGGCGAACAACTGCGTGAAATTTTTGCCGAGGCAACGCGCAAAGCCATCGAGGAGGCTCATGCCAAGGGAATCCCTGTCAGCGGAAAAATCGGAGGGAAAGACGTGATCGTCCATCCTGATGGCCGAATTGAAGAGGATGACGAAAAGCTCTGGAAGTGACTACATGTGCATGCCCTGCGGCGAGAGCTCGCGGGGCGCTTTCTTTTGGGGCGATTCCAGTATTTTGGTGCCAAAATACTGGTATCGGTAAAAGGGTCATTTGGCGCCACATGACCCTTTCCTTGCAAAATGACCCTTTTTTTCGTATAGTATCGCGACATGAAAAAAGACCTTCATCCGGCCGATTACCGCCAAGTGATTTTTGAAGACTCCTCTTCCGGGGCGCGGTTTTTGATTGGTTCTACCGTTGCGACCGAAAAGACCGACAAGTGGGACGACGGCAAGGAATACCCGGTTTACAGCGTTGAAATTTCATCCGCATCGCACCCGTTTTATACCGGCCAGTCGAAAACCATCGACACCGCCGGACGTGTTGAGAAATTCAAGGCGCGCTTTGCTAAGAAGAAGTAACCGGGAAAAATTTGCAATTTGCAAGCCTCAATTTGCAAACAAAATCACAAGCAACAAATCTCAAACCATGCATTTGGTGCTTGAAATTTGAAATTTTGTTTGCAAATTGCAAATTGGTATTTGCAAATTCAACGGATGGTAATCGCCTTCCTTTCGTTTACAATGACACCTATGTCCGACGTGAAAATCAACCCGACCGATTACGCAGACGACTATCGCGTCTCATTCCTCATGCCCGAGTGGCAGCGGCTCTTGCAGGCCGAGAAGGATGCGCAGGAACTGCTTGAAGTCGACCCGACGATGAAAGAGCTCGCAGAAAAAGAATTGGAAGAAATTGAGAGCCAAAAAGACCGGCTTGTCGAACAAATGGTGCAGATCGTCGGGAATCCAAATGAACGGGAATGGCCAAACGAAATTGTCCTCGAAGTCCGCGCGGGCGTCGGTGGCGACGAGGCAGCGCTCTTTGCGGAAGAGCTCGCGGGAGCCTACATCAAATACGCCGCGATCAAAGGCTGGAAAACAAAACCGCTCGATGAAAGCCGCTCGACGGAAGGTGGCGTGAAAGAAACGCAGATCGAAATAAAAGGCGAAGGCGTGTATCGAGAACTCCGATTCGAAACCGGCGTGCACCGCGTGCAGCGTGTGCCCGCGACGGAAAAGCAGGGACGCATCCACACCTCGACGGTCTCCGTCGCCATCATGCCGATCTACAAGCGCATCCAGATCGAAGTGCCGCCGACGGACATCGAAATGGAATTCTCGCGCGCCGGCGGCGCAGGCGGGCAAAATGTGAACAAAGTGGAAACGGCCGTGCGCCTCATCCACAAGCCGACCGGTATTGATGTGCGCTGCACGTCGGAACGCAGCCAGCTGAAGAATCGCGAAATCGCGATGAAGCTCCTCCTCTCAAAATTGCAGCAGAAAAAAGATGAGGACGAAGAGCGCGCGCTCGCTGCCGATCGCAAATCACAAGTGGGAACGGGAGATAGAAGCGAAAAAATCCGCACCTACAATTTCCCGCAAGACCGCGTCACCGATCACCGCATTAAAGAAAACTGGTCTAACATCGAAGCGATCATGAACGGCCGCCTCGCGCCGATTTTGGAGGCGTTGGATAAGGCGGAAGGTGGGGCAATTGGTAGTGAAGCGGAGTAATCAAGAATTCATCTTAAAATCGACGCCGCCGGAAAACCTCCTCTCGGTTGCGCTCCGGGCCGCTAGGCCAAGTCTTACAACCTCGCTGAGCTTTTCCGGCGTCGTTTGGCGATTTTAAAATGAATTCTACCTCCAGCGTTTTTATTGCGGGGGAGTTACCGGACTGATACTCTTGTTGGTAGGGCGAATGAATAAGGGAGTTGAAAATGGTACCCGGAGCGACCAAGCGTCTTTTCATGCTTCTCGCATGGCTCGCGCTGACTGTCTCGATTGGATATGTATGTAATCAGCTGGGAGCTGATTTTAAGCAGGCGGCATATACTGCGGTATTTCTGACCACACAGTTCCCTCTCATCGTAACGGCGGCAGTCTACGGATTGCCATGATTCCTCAGGGCATCAAAGGGGCCGGCGGCAGTGTAGTACCAAAATGAAAATTGCACCCCCTGCCAAGTAGAAATTGCATCCCCTCC
>JBBUCP010000088.1:0-19114 GCA_038057725.1 Patescibacteria group bacterium
AGGAGCGACGGCGACGAGCCCGAGCGCTGGGCGAGCACGCCCAGATAGCGACCCCTGAAGACACTTCCCGGCGGCGTCGGTTTTCAAAACGATTGCTGCCGCGAGCGGAAGCCTACAGCATCGAATCAATCAGTCCTTTGATATTCTCTAAAGGCTGTGCGCCTTCGAGCGGGATTTGTTCGCCGTCGACAATGATAATCGAGTGCGGGGTGCCTTGGCCGCCGGATGCGACGACTTCGTTGGTGTCGGTCTTGACGCGTTCGGCGTATTTGCTTGTCTTCAAGCAGTCTTCAAATTTCGCGACGTCGAGGCCGAGGTCGCGCGCGATGTCGGAGAGCTGTCCCGCGTCGGTCGCCCCGCGCGGAGCCTTCTGCGTGTAGTACGGCTTGCCGTCGGGGCCGTTTGGCGGCGTCGCAGGAGAATTGTAGACGCCGATATCGAGTGCGTTGTTGGATTGCGTCGTCTGGTAGACCTTGTCGGTAAATTTCCAGAACATGTCGTTGCCGCCTTGTTCTGCCGCGCATTCCAGTGCCTCTGCTTCTTTTTGCGCTTTCGGATGCAGCTGCGGGATTGGGAAGTGGCGGTAAACCCACGCGACTTTTCCGTTCTCCCCGTATTGTGAAATCACTTGGTGCATCGTCTCGTGGAACATTTTGCAGAACGGGCATTCCGGATCAGAATATTCGACGATGATGACGTCGGCGTTCGGGTTGCCGAGGATGTGGTCGTTGTCCTGCACGCCGCGAATTTCTTCGGCGACGACACATTGCGGATTGCCGGCGACCGCAGGCTTTGAATTAACAAAATAGAGCGAGACGGCGATCATGCCGCCGGCGATCACGATGGCGATAGGCACGGCGAGTTTTTGAAGGGATTCCATAAGGGTAGGCGTTAGCCACTAGGGTTTAGCGAATAGGGTAATGCGGGAAAGTATACCATCAAGCTTGTAGCCGGTAGCTCGTAGCTTGTAGCAGAATACAAAAATACAAAAAGGGAAGGCGGGCCGAAAAAAATCTTCGGTCCCGCCTGGTGTGGTCTTAAGGGTACTGCGGTTGCTGCGCTTCCCGTGAAGCACCTCGAGCAAGAGCCTGGGCCGCCCGCTCGAGAATTTCAAAGTCGTGTACAGTCCATTCGCGATCGGGTATCTGATCGATCCCGTATTGTTGCATCCACAGACGCATCTCCTCCGGTGGCGCGTTCACGTACCACAGGACGTCGTCGAGCGGAACTGAATCTCTAGGCGTAACCTTTTTTACCATTGTTCCCTCCGTGCTTGGCTAAACAGCCCCTCAACATTTTGTTCCAAAGAGGGTGAAGTGTCAATTAAAACCCAAGGGTTTTGGTGAGAGCCGCACCCGCCTGGGCGGGCGAGGCAAGCCATTTTGAGGTGTCCAATTTGACCTCCTTCTTAATACCGAGTTCTTTGAAGATAAGGGTGCCGTTTTTGAGGGCGTAATCGAAAACCTTTTTCGTTATTTCGACGTCTTTCAAGCAATACTCGCGAAGCTTTTTGATGTTGTCTTCTTTCCACCATTGCATTGCTTGGAGGCCGGAGGCGCTCTTTTTCGATCCGAGCGTGCCTTCGGCGACGGCATCGAGCCGCACGCGGCGGCCGAGAACGGCGGAAATTTCTTTCAATAAGTCTATCGAGCGGATTTTGGAAAGGTCGCCCGGATAATATTTATTCAAAATCGGAATGTCGAAGTGATCGGAGTTGAAGCCGACCAAGGCATCGGTGTGCTCAAAAATTTTCCAGAGCCTGGGAAGATCTTCTTTCAAGAACGAATCATACGAATCGGTTTCCGAATCGTGGATGCAGCAGATAGTGAGTTCGAGATTTTCAAACGCGCGAGGCCCATTTCGGAATTCACCAATCGTCTCGATGTCAAATGTGATGATGCGCATGGTTGCCGATTATACCATCCACGCCTTCATTTTTGCCGCTTTTTGATATGGTATATTGTCCGGATGAAAAAGCGTGCCAAACCAAGCGAGACCCAAGAGATCCTTGAGATCGTTAATTTTATGAAGGATAGGATGGCGACGAAGGGCGATATTGAAGAATTGCGTAAAGAGATGGTTACCAAGGCCGAGCTCAAAAAAGAGCTTGAACCTCTTAAAAATTCAGTCGATGCTGTGGGTTCCAAAGTCGCTGGAACTAATAATCGGTTGGATTTGGAAGCGATGCAGCGTGATCGCCTGCAGTTACCGCGTCGAGTAAGCGATCTTGAAGTGAAAAATTTTGGTCAATCGCGGCATCCGAAGAGTGTCCCGCTTTGAGTGCAAAAGAAAAGACCCTAAGAATTGTAGCACCTATCCCAAAGCTGAAAACAAATGGTCGGCGATCTTGTCTGCCGACGTTGTCATTTCGTGGCCGGTCGCTAAATTCTTGATCGTGTATTGGCCTGAATTGCGCTCTTGTTCGCCTATGGCAGAGATGTACGGGATTTTCATCTTGTCGGCTTGGCGGATTTGGTCGCCGACTTTTTTGCCGGAGAAATTGACGGCGACGGCAACGTCTTCGCGGCGAAGATCTTGTGCGAGCTTGATGGCGTGCTGCATCGCGCTTTCTTCGACGATGCAGAGCATGAGTTCGGTCGTTGGTGAGTAGGCGGGAAGGAGATTGTGAGTTTCGAGGAAATCACGCGCGGTCGCATCGCCGATTGCAAAGCCGACGGCAGGGATTTGGTCGCCGCCGAAGAGCGAGGCGAGGTTGTCGTAGCGGCCGCCGCCCGCGAGCGAGCGTTTGTTTTCACCCGAGGCGTCGAAAATTTCAAACACCATGCCAGTGTAGTAATCGAAGCCGCGCGTGATTTTGGTATCGACGATCATGTTGCCGATGCCCATGCCTATGAGCACTGCCCGGAGTTTCTCGAGGTAGGCGGTCGAAGTGGTGGCGTCGAGCATTTGGGTAAGCGCTTTGGCTTTGGAGCCGATCGCGTCAGTTAGCCGTTCTTCAAAGTCTTCGGTCTTGGCGCGGCGATCGAGAAGGCGCGTCGCTTCGGCGCGTTTGTCAGCGTCAACACCAACCTCGTCGTATGCCGCATCCAAGAGGCGGCGGTCGGAGACGCGGATTTCAAAATTGCGCTCATCGGCGCCGAACGAGCGGAAGATGCCGTGCGCGAGCGCGATGACTTCCGCGTCGGCTTCGATGCCAGGCGCACCGAGGATGTCGGCATTCAGCTGCCAGAATTCGCGTAGGCGCCCTTTTTGAGTGCGCTCATAGCGGAAAAAGTTGGCGAGGGAATACCACCTGGCGGGCATTGGGATGTCGCGGTACTTTCCGGCGATCATGCGGGCGAGCGTGGGTGTCATTTCGGGGCGGAGCGTCACTTCGCGATCGCCGCGGTCGGTAAAGGTGTAGCTTTGCTCGTTGATGATTTCTTCGGATGTCTTTGCGCGATACAGCTCGGTCGGCTCGAAGACCGAGGCGTTGTATTCCTCGTAGCCAAAAAGCTCGCAGGTGCGCGCCATGTGCTCGAAAAGGTAGGACTGGATGAATTGGTCGGCGGGGTAAAAATCGCGGACGCCTTTGTAGGGATCTGTCGACAATTTATGGTCTTTGGACATAGGCGAAGTATAGGGGCAAACGTTGAATAATCAACTGTAATAATTTTCAATTTTCAAGTCTCAATTTTCAATGAATTTTCAATGTTCGAATTTTGAAAAATAATTCATTGGTTCATTGATTGAAAATTGTAAATTGATAATTGAAAATTAGGTATCTTGCATCACGCCGATCACTTGCTATTTTCCCATTTGATGCAAAATCGTCGCGCGGACACTTTCTGGTCTTGGTATTCCTTCCATCGTCGCATCGCCATCAGTGGGTGAGGCCGTTTCGATGTCGAGCGTGCCGTATTTGAAGAAGGCCTGGACGAAATTCTCTTCTTTCACCGTGATTTCTTGGATGCGGTCGTGCGAGAGAGTGGTGACTTTCCTGTTAAAGAGACTGACTTGGTCGACGCTCACGATGCGCTTGTCGGTCACGATCCAGAGGTCGAGATAATAATCGGTCCAGATGACCGCGAGCGCGAGCCAGAGAATGAGGAGCCAAAGCGATGTCGCGAACGCCATGTAGGCGAGGTAGCCCTCGAAATAGAGCGTGGAAGGCAGGACGATTTGGGTGATCGCGAGGAGGAGGAAGGGGAAGAAGGCGAGGAGGATGGTGCCGATGGTGTCGCGCGCGAGGATTACCCAGTGTTTGCGGAGCTTGAGGATAATTTTTTCTTCTGGCAGCAATTTTATCTCATTCACCCCGTTAGAAGTCTGAGTTCGTGCAACTTTGTCCTGCGAAAAGAATATATTCATATGTTCACTATTCGTGTATCGAGGCGCGCAAAAATATGCATTTGTAATGCATATTTTTGCCGAGGACTTCTAACGGGGTTCATAGCGCGGCGTTGATGGCTATTGTCGCTGTTAAGAGGCCGGAGAGCAGGAAGAAGGCGATGCCGCCGTAAATGATGAGCGCGGTCGAGGACATGGTGGGGTTCATGGCGTAGCGGAACCAATGGTAGGCGAGGAGTGCACCAAGGGCGACTGAAAGGAGAGTGGCACCGATAAAGATGGCCCACAAGAGGGTTGGCAAGTATGCGGCTATGGCGGGATCCATTCGGATAAGTATGCCTTACAAACAGCCTATCCTCCTGACTTTTCCACCATTTTGTGATGTTCCTTGTGGTCTACGACCGTAGACAATATGGAACACCTGACGTGGGCACACAAGGCAACGGATTTGTGGTTGTGGGAATAGTGTGTTATTCAATATACTTTGTATGCGCACGACGATTGAAGATCCTCGATTCGAGGTAAGAAGTTCACGCCCAGGGACTGGCCTTGGCCTCTTTGCACAAGTTCCCCTCCAGAAGGGCGATTTTATTTTAGAGTATGTCGGCGAGAAAATTCCGACCGCGGTCGCCGATGAGCATCCGGGGAAATACCTTTTTGAAATCGACAGTGAGTGGACGATCGACGGCGAGGTTCCGGAAAACACCGCGCGCTACATCAACCACGATTGCCACCCGAATACGGAGGCGGAAATCAGCGAGGATGATCGCATTGAGATTCGTGCGATTCGCGATATCGCGGCGGGCGAGGAACTTACGATCGATTACGGCGACGAGTATTTCGATGAGTTTATCCGGCCCGGGGGGTGCAAGTGCGCGTCATGCGAACGGGGACTACGGTCGCCGCATAATCGGAAGGTTTAATTTCCCCTGTAAAACTCGAAAAGACTAAAACTTGCCTTTTAGTTGTGTTGGTTGTAGATATACCACAGGTTCCCATGAACCTAACCTGAAGCCAAGGAGATGAACCATGTGGGAAAGTAACGAGAGTCGAGATGGCGCGTACGTCGTGAAGAAGGGCTTCGCGATATGGAATGACCATCTGGTGATTGATGGTCAGCGGCCGACGGTAAGGGTGGTTCCAGGAGAAATCTTCGTACTGAAATATAGGGGTGGTTTTGATTCCTATAGGGGACCAACCTACAACGTGACATGGCCTGGTGCTCGCAACGGTACGAGCATCTCACGACGTCAGATCGAGGAATTGCTCCAATATCAAGCAGTAGAATCAGCGGCGCCGTAACATTGTTCAAGCGGATCGCGCAACTAACAACCGGCGCTTACATGGCGTCGGTTTATTTTATAAGCGTCTCTACATACGAGCCCAGGACGTATGCGATCGAGGAAGCTGCGCCGCCGACGACAAGCATTTCAAGGCCGGCCGTGATGGGATTTTTGTTGATGACGAGGGAGCGTGCCGCGCCGACGACGAAGAAGGTGATCCCGGTCGCTATGGCGGAGATCCTGAATGCGTCAGCCGCCGCGGCCGGGATGAGAAAGGGGACGAGCGGCAGCGAACCGACGATGACAAACGAAATGAAGGTCGCAAAGCCGTCGTTGAGAGGGCTGCGACCGCTGGTGCCGGCTCGCTCGACGGACTGTTCCGATTTGAGTGAGAGGTATTTGGAGGCGCCCATCGAGAAGCCGTCGGCGACGAGATTCGCGATGCCGAGGATAATGATTATGGGCGCGCTCATCCCGGCACCCGCGGACGCCGCGACAACGGCGAAGGTGGTGATGATGCCGTCGTTGGCACCGTAGACGATGTCGCCGATATAGTACTCGAGCCACTTCTTGAAGCCGGGGGACATTGCGCTACTTTATCATACGAGATTCGTCCTCCGTCTCTTTTCAAGCATACACACAAAGCGCGCATATGCGCGATTTGTGTGTATGCTTGATGTGCAAGTGTATTGTAATGGTGTTGTGCTGCACAGTGAGGATTAACGTCTTGTGTACGGTGGGGCGCGGTGTATACTCCTTGGTATGAAAGGACGCGGGGTCATGATTTTCTGGATCGTCTTAGGTCTTCTTATTGTGGGCGGCTTCGGCTGGAGCATGTACGCAAAAACGCTTCCAGGGAAATACGACGGCCTTGCGCAGTGCTTGAAAGACAAGGGTGCGGTTTTCTACGGTGCCTTCTGGTGCCCGCATTGCCAAGAGCAGAAGAAATTCTTTGGGAATTCGGCCGAGCTTTTGCCGTATGTCGAATGCTCGTTGCCGGACGGCAAGACGCAGACAGAGGAGTGTATCGACAAACAGATCGTTCAGTACCCGACGTGGATCTTCGCGGACGGCTCGAAAATGACAGGCGAGCAGCAACCGAAGGATTTGGCGGAAAAGACAGGATGCCCGATGCCGCAGTAAAATTTGCAATTTGCAAGCTTCAATTTGCAAACAAAATTCCAAATTCCAAGCATCAAACATAACAGCGCCGGTTTGTAATTTGAGGCTTGAGATTTTGTTTGCAAATTGCAAATTAGGATTTGCAAATTAAAATTATGACCATCTCCGATCTTAACTATCTCCTCGCTCTGGGCACTGTTCTCATTCAAATTCTTGCGGTCCTGCTTGTGGTGTTTTTTATTTTGAGAAAGCGTGAGGCTTTAGGCGATACGATAGCATTTGTCGCGAAATGGGGCTTGTGGATTGGATTTTTGGCATCGCTCGCGGGGACGACGATTGCTCTCTACTACTCCGATGTCTTGGGGTTTGAGGCATGCTACTGGTGCTACTGGCAGCGGTATTTCCTTTTCCCGCAAGTGATCCTCCTCGGCATGGCAGCCTGGAAAAAGGACGCATACATGGCGGATTACTCCATTATCCTCTCTGTTGCGGGGGGTTTGGTAGCGCTCTATCACCACGCCCTCCAAATGCTCCCCGGCAGCGGCCTCCCGTGCCCAGCCACCGGCGTCTCATGCGCGCAGCGCATCTTCTTCGAATTCGGCTATATCACATACCCCCTCATGGCGTTTTCCGTGTTCGCTTTTTTGGTCGTGATTCTCGCAATCGTTCGACTGCAAGGCAGGAATTGACACGATTTTCCTTACGACGTATAACAATGGACGGACGTAACCGAAGAGGTACATCATGACTGAAATGACGCAAAGCGCCGGCGGTATCGTGCTCAATCAGGCGGGGGAAATCGCCCTCGTGAAGAACGGGCCTTCGTTTTGGGGGTTTCCGAAAGGACATCTCGACGAAGGGGAAGAAGCAATTAGCGCAGCCCTTCGTGAAATCGAGGAAGAAACAGGGCTTACGGCGCTCACGACTGTTGCCGAGTTGGGGTACTATGAGCGGTATCGTGGAACGCCCGATGGCAGCGGCGACGACACAAGCGAATTGAAGCGGATCCATATGTTTCTTTTCACGACAGCTGAAGAGCGACTCGCGCCGATTGATTCATCGAATCCCGAAGCGCGCTGGGTGAAGAAAGAGGAGGTGGCGAGCCTGCTCTCTCACCCGAAAGATCGGGAATTCTTCGAGAGCATGAAATCTCGACTTTCCTAGCTCAAGCGACATTGAACGGCCCGGTGCGCAAGTGCGTGCCGGGCTACTTTCTTTTTATTGGAGCCGGACTACCTTACGAAGAACGCTGTCGATCGTACGTTTGTCTTTTTCAGAAAGCAGACCGATCTTTTTAATGATTTCCGGCACGTCGATGGGTTGAATCTGAAAAAGCAGTGCGACCGATGGTTTTGTGAGCCCGCTTAGCGCATTGGGTTTGATTGAGACAGTTCCCTCGAAACGGAGGGCCTTGTCGTTTGATGTGAGGGGAATAACAAGAACAACATCTGCGACTTTCCGTACCACGATTGCCGGGCGGATGCCGATTTGCCGGTGCCCTCCATATTCATCGCCGAAATCGACAAGGCAAACATCGCCAGAGGCGAATTTCATAATTTATGCTTATTCCAGAATCGAAGCGACGATTTGCGAGCCTTTATCCGCCATGCTCGCAGCTCGTCTCGGAGACCATCTTTATGAGATGCGTTCATCCATGCACGCGCTTCCTCATCGAGAGCGCTTTCTTCTTTTACGGCTTTCTCAAGAACTGTTAGTACATACTCGCGCTCCGTCATGTCGAGATCATGCGCGCGCTCTTTGACGCGTTTTTGGAGGGTTTTGGGAATAGTGACTGTCATGCGCGCGATTATACCACATTACTGCGATTTGATCATAAATTTCTCAATATCCGCTTCGGTGCCGCCGACTTTTTTGCCGGGGTTGAGGATATTTAACGGGTCGAAGATTTTCTTTATTTCCGCGAAGAGTTCGAGCATTTTGGGGCTAAACATGGTTTTGAGGTACGGCGTGCGGATGATGCCGTCGTTATGCTCTCCTGTAGTAGAGCCGTGGAATTTGGCGACGAGTTCATAGACTTTTGGTGTGAGTTCCATGATCGTATGCCGGGCTTTTTCGTCGGAGAGGTTCATAAGCGGAATAATGTGGAAGTTGCCGTTCCCGATGTGTCCCGCGATCGTATAAATAAGGTCGTATTGTTTGAGGAGTTTGTTGAGAGTGGGAATGAATTCGGGGTAGCTTTCTATTGGGACGACGAGATCGTCGATAAAGGGCGAGGCGTAGAAGCCGCGGAGGTTCTTGCGTAGGAGCGCGAAGGACTCGCGGCGGATCGTCCAGTACTTTTTGGCGTCCATTTCGTGGAAGGCGAGTTTTGACTGTACGGGGAGGTCGGTCAAAGCAATGCGCGCCTCGCGCGCCTTTTCGCGCGCTGCCTCGAGGGTGTCTTCAGCAAATTCGGCCATCAAGACCAGTTTTGGCACGCCGCCGGTCGCTACCATCCCCATTTCCGGGAGGAACGCGAACGCGAGCTGTAGCATCTTTACGAATCCGAGGTGGCTTACGATCTGCGGCAGGAATCGCACCGCGAGTTTGAAGGTCTGGTCATCGTAGCTCTCGAACGACTCCGGCTGGAATTTCATGACGCGGTGGACGACGTCCGGAAGATCATGGATGTCTTTGAGGAAGACGACCATCATGGCGCGATGGGGTTTTAGGCGCATCAATTTCATGCGGGCGCGAGTGACGAGCGCGAGTGTGCCTTGGGAGCCGACGATGAGCCTTGTGAGGTCGAAGGTGCCCTTGGCGTCATTCCAGACGTCCCAAAGTGCGTAGCCGGCGGAGTTTTTAGTCACAATCGGGCGGGCTCGGTCGATTTCGTCGTGATTTTCGAGGATAAGGTCGTGAACCTTGCGGTAGATGTCTGCTTCGAGGCCGCTCTCTGCTTCTTTTTGTGCGAGTTCTGATTGTGAGAGTGGCCGAAGCGTCGTTTTCGAGCCATCGGCAAGGACGACATCGAGCGACTCGACGTAATCGGCGGTTTTTCCGTAGCGCAGGGTCAGTTCTCCGCCGGAATTGTTGCCGATCATGCCGCCTAAGGCACAGAGCTCGCGGGAGGCCGGGTACGAAGGGATGATGGCACCGGCTTTAGCAAGGGTTTCTTTTTCGAGGTCACGGTAGAAAACGCCGGGCTCGGCGACAACGTATCCCGGCGCCACTTCGGGGATAGCGTGCATGTGTTCCGTAAAGGAGAGGACAAGGGAATCGGTAAGGGGGCCACCTGACATGTCGGTTCCCGCGGCGCGAGGAGCGATGGAAAGTGGAGCGCCTGCCGCCCGCTCCCTCGCAACCTGCGCCACGATTGTCCCCACTTCGTCGGTATTTTTCGGATAGGCGATCAGCTGGGGCTTCCGTTCGAAAATACTGGTGTCTCTCGAGTTTTTGGTGAGCGCTTCCGCATCATCGCGCACCTCGATGCCAAGGAGCGCGAGGGTATTTTTGAGCGACATGGAGGCAGTATACCCCGTTAGAAGTCTGTATTCGGGCACTTTGGGGGTTATAAGAAAATAGTCAGTTTGGGCAGTTTAAACCGCTAGAACCCGCGAAAATATTCGGATACAAATATTTTCGCCGAGGACTTCTAACGGGGTATAACCGACAGGAAACAAACACCATGCCGCGTCAAGTGGGGACTGCACGCAGAGTCGATGTCGAGAGAAGTATCGGACAAGTCCGGTCACGCTCATGTTCTTTATAAGACAACGATTAAAATACTAAAGAACAGAGGCTCATATAAGGAACATACGCAATCATGCGCGGAATTTCATATTGGACACAGTGATAGGGCGGCGGAACACAAAAACATACTATCGGTCAAAGATATGTGTTACGGCATGCTTTTCGCGTGCTGACCATATTGACCCCGTGTTTGTTCGATATACGCTGCTGCCAGGTTTTGGAGTGGATGTATTAGAAACAGCTTTTATTTTTTACATTTCTTATTTTTATGAAATTAAACCGAATCGAGTGGGCAGGCATTGTGGCATCCTTCATGGTGTTGATGCTTGCGGGCGTCTTTTTCATGACGCAGGGCGTCGCTCATGCGGACGTTGATCCGTGCGACCTTCCGGGTATGGGCATGTTGGGCTGTGAGGACAACGAGGGGGATGTCGGAGTTCCTGTTGATCCGTGCGAAATTACCCCGTGCGATGGCGATGAACCGAGCCTCGGGGAAGAGATTACCTGCGCGGTATACGAGGAATTGATGGCACAAGGCGAACCGATCCCGCAGGGATTTGATGCGAGCGCGTGTGATGGTGACGATGATGATGACGGTGACGGAGGCGGGGATGGGGATGGGGACACTCCGGCTTGCGCAGATGGCGTGGACAACGACGGCGACAGCCTTGTCGATAGCGCGGATCCGGGCTGCGCGGACTCAAATGATGATGATGAGACGAATTCTACCGATGGTGGCGGTGGCAGCAGCAATCCGGCGTGCTCGGACAATGCGGACAATGACGGCGATGACAAGGTGGATATGGATGATCCGGGATGCTCGGAAGCAAACGACACCAACGAGACTGATCCTTCTCCTTCAAGTGGCGGAAGCAACAACGGGGGCGTCGGAGACGGTGGCAGCGACTCGGTTGCCGGCTCGGTTGCCGGCTCGGCAACGTCGACACCGGGCGCGTGCGATAAGTACTTGACGGCGTTCATTAAGTTTGGAGCGAAGAACGATGCGGACCAGGTGAAGCGCTTGCAACACGTCCTCTTGTGGTTTGAGGGTGCGAATATCGAGGAAAGCGGCGTCTATGACGAGAAGACATTGGGCGCAGTTCATGCCTTCCAGACGAAGCATTGGGACACGATCCTCGCCCCGTGGAATATCAAGCAGTCGACGGGATTTGTGTATCTTACGACCCGCAAGAAGGTGAATGAGATCTATTGTAAGAATGAAGTCATGTTCCCGCTTTCTACCGATGAGAATGCGGTCATTGAGAAAACGAAGCGGGTGTATACCTCAACCGTATCGGCACCAGCAATGAAGCCAGCGGCAAAGTCGGATGTAAAGCCGAAAGCGAAAAAGGAAGAGGTGAAGCCGGCGGCAAGCGCAACGACGACTACGAGCCCTGTTTCTTCGCCAATCCGTGATTTCTTCCGACGCTTGTTTAACCGCGGGCGCTAGGAGATGGGTTGGTTTCTTGATCTTTGAAGGGAGTCGGGAAGGGTCCGTGGCAGACAGCTTTACGCTGGTTTCCCTACTGTCATGGGCCCTTCCCGGCTCCTTTTTTGATATGGCGCTGCTGCAGAATTTGCTTCAGCGGGCGTAGAGCTCGCGACAGTGCGACGCATGCTTCTCCGGGGTCGCTATCTGGCGTTGCTACGCCAGCGCTCGGGCTCGGCCCCGTCGCTCCTGCTCTTTTGAGTGGGCCCAGCCCTTTTAAGGGCTGACGGGGCAAAGCACGACGCCGCCCTGCCGTCTCGCTCACGACAATCTTTGAGAAGCAAATTCTGCAGCAGCGCCCACCGGCTTGCGTCGCAACATTTTAAGAATGCATTTGACGGAGTGTCATACTTGTATCAAATCGTTATCCACACCATGAAATCTATTGACACTTGTTAACGAGGTGCGATAATTCGCCCCATCATTGCTGACTCGCAATGGTGTGTGTAAGAAATCGGTTGGGAAACCGGCGAGTCATAAGGGGAACTGGTAGGGAAGCCAGCGAGGGAAACCAGCGGAACAAAATGTTTCCGCTTTTAAAAACAGCCTCGTCATATCGGGTATTTGGAATGCGAGACGCACATTCTGCGTGTCGCTTTTTTGTTGTGTTTTTGAAAAGAGGAATCGCGTGAAGTCTGCGGCGCGATTCCTCCCCCGAGGGATCGCGCCGTGAACTGCACCGTATCGAAAGATAAGGGACAGGTTCACAGAAAGGTCGAATTTCTGACATTACGCCGTCCGTACGGGGGCGGAATGGCAGCTTTATCAGGTTATAAGGGAATAACTTCTCAAAAAAATATGACAAAGACAATGAATTACGGTGCAGCCATCGCAACGATGGTCGCGCTCGTCTTGTCGATGACGGCAGCAGCGCCGGCTTTCGCCTACGGCGGAGGCCATGGCAGCGATCTCGACATCGATGTGGACAATGATGTGAAGATCTACGTTCAGAACGAAGGACTCGTTGTGAACAACACGTCTGCTGAAGCAAGCACTGGTGGCAATTACGCTGGTGGCTCGACGGGCGGTGACGCCGGTCAAGGCGGCGACGGCGGCAACGGCGATAAGGCAGACGCAGATGCGGATGCTGACGCTCACGGTGATGCAGATGCGGAAGCAGATGCAGTCGCAAACGGCGGCGACGGCGGCAACGGCGGTGACGCTGGCAACGGCGGCAACGGCGGAGTCGGCGGTACGGTCTCGACGGGCGACGCGGAAGCGAACGCGGGGACGTTGAACGTCGTCAACTCGAACGACATCGCAGTCGAAGGCTGTGGCTGCGACAACGGCATCCACGTCGACGAGGATGAATTCGACGATGTTGACATCGATGAGGACAACGAAGTCACAATCGAACTCCTCAATGCAGGTGCGGTCCTGAACAACACGGACGCATACGCAACGACCGGCTGGAACGACGCTGGCGGTTCTACAGGCGGCGCTGGCGATGACGGCGGCGGCGCAGGCGACGGCGACTATGCAGATGCTGATGCAGATGCTGACGCTGACAGCAAAGGCTGCGGCTGCGGCGACGCAGATGCAGACGCGGAAGCTGACGCAAATGGCGGCAACGGCGGCCAAGGTGGCCACGGCGGAAACGGCGGTGAAGGCGGACCAGGAGGTCTCGTCGTTACCGGCGAAGCTCGCTCGAACGCAGGCACGATCAATCTCGTTAACTCGAACTTGATCCGCGTGATCCGCTAGTTGTTCGATTATTTGGAAGCCTCGCTTCCAAGTTGAGATGGGTGAGGGATGGAGAGAAATCAGGTACCTTTCGCGAAAGCGAAGATGCCCGACAAGTCAAAATCCCTCCTTCTCATGGATATCGAAGTCGAGACGACTTGGGTTTCCAGAGAGGGAATTACAAAGCCGGAGAAATTTATCAAAGGGGATTTAGATACGAAATACGAAATATGAAATTTAAAGAAATGTTTGCATATCGTTTTGCGAGCCTCATCACGATTCTTGTTCTGATGATGAGCATACCTGCTCCTGCTTTTTTTGCTCTTGCACAAAGTGATGAAGTGCCTCCGGAGACGGCTCAGACGGAAACTTCGCAGCCGACAGACGAGCAAATTCCACCTCCTCCTGCAGATGCGTGTCCGAATGTTCCGGATAATCAACCGAGCGGTCCGTGTGCCGATGAAGATTGTACAGCAGGCGGCGGGACGTGGAACGGCTCCTCATGCGAAACGCCCCCTCCGGCTCCTGCAACACCTACTCCTGAAGAGCAATGCGCGGCTGACGGCGGAACATGGAGTGGCTCGGAATGTGTGATGCCGCTGCCGCCTCCAGCACCTGAAGAAGAATGTACAACATCGGGCGGCACTTGGAATGGGGCGTCGTGTGATACGCCCCAAGCGCAACAAAATCAGGTTGTTTCTGATGACAATGTTAACGACGACTCAAATAATTCATCTTCCGACAACGCAGACGATGGCACTGTAGGCACCGATGGATTAGACGGCGATGTAGAACCGCCATTAGAAGATGGCCAAGACGGTACCGATGGCCAAGAAGTTATTGATGAGAATGGAAATGGGACTGCTGATACAAGCGGCGGAAATGGCGGCGCGGGTGGTGGTGGCGGAGGGGGTGGAGGCGGCAGCGATCCAATCCCCGACGGTACTCCCTCGACGATAGAAACCGGGAACGCGTCTTCAAGCGCAACCGTCGGCAACCAGGCGAACACCAGCGACGTCGACGTCCCTCTCGGCAATGAAGCAGAAGACGACGAAACGGAAGTCGACTTCCAGAACGTCCTTGGGGCGACGACGACCGCAACTTCGACCGCAGAAACAGGCGACAACGAAATCATCGATCCCGACGGCGGGACGATCGTTTCCGGCATGGCGGATGCATTCCTTTTTATTCTCCAATTGTTCAACGTCGCGACGGTGAATTCAACGGGCGCAATTCATTTCTTTAAAAATCCGATCGGCGACGCACTCGATTTTACGCAGAAATTTATCGACGCGTTTGCCGAATGGGCGCAGAATGGCGCGTGTTCTCTCGACGGCTGCGACGGCGTCGAAGGTGTCGTTCTTGAGGTCCACGACGAGAGCGTGATGGAAGTCGAGACGACGGGTATCACCCGTGCGGACACTTCCGGCAACTCGGTCATTGCCGAAGACGGCGTGGCGGACATCACGACAGGTGACGCCGACGCGATGACAACAATTGCGACAATTGGCGATATCGCCATGGTGGATTCGCGCTACCTCCTTCTCTTTATGGCCAACCAGGGCGACCTCGACGGCGACATCCTCTTGCCCGACGGCGATTTCTTCAAGCGGCTCTCGACAGGCGCACACGTGGGCGTCGCGAGCGACATCGAGATCGACAATAACGCGACATCGACCAACACCGCGTCTTCGACTGCGGGGACGGGTGAGAACGGCGCAAATGGTGCCCAGGGCTCGGAAGTGACTTCTGGCAACGCGAATTCGACGGCTTCCACCATCAACTTCATCAACATGCTCGGCGCGCCGATCTGCTTTATCGCAAGCGTTGGCGGCGCATGGACGGGCGAAGTCGTGCAGCTTCCGGAAAACTTCTCGCACGCGCACGCGGAATTCGGCGAAGTCATCTGCGGCGTGGGCGGCGAATCGCGCGATCCAGTAACCGGCCTCGAACTTGAAGTTGAAAATCACGCGCAACTCTTCATCACCGCGATCGCCGAAGCGACGACGGGCGACAACTACGCGGAAGGCCTCTTGGCAAAAGTGAAGACCGGCGACGCGAGCGCCTTCGCGCAGATTTTGAACCTCGTCAACATCACGCTCATCGGCCAAGACTGGATTTTCGCAAACTTCGCGGTCTCAGGAGATTGGAACGGCGACCTTGTCTTCGGTGTGAAGCCGGGTGAGCCGGACATCCTCGGCGCACTCATCGAAGAACATGTGACCGGCGGCAGCAGTTCGGGCGGTGGTGGCGGCGGCGGAGGTGGCGGAGGCGGGGACGGCGGCAGCTTACCATCGCCGAACATCACGTTCACGAAGGAGGCTTCGGTGGAACAGGCGCAATCACCCGCAAAAATAGAGTACACACTCACGGTGGACAACCAAGGTGGCAAGGCAAGCAAGGTCTTCGTCGAAGACACGATGAAGGGACCGGACGGCAAGGTGATTGGCAAGCAGATGTGGAACCTCGGCACGGTGAAGGCGAACGAGGAAGTAAAAATCACCTACACGATCGAATTCAAGGGCGATGTGACGCCGGGCTACTACACGAATACCGCGATTCTCACGGGCAATAAGGCGGACTCGCTTCCGTTTATGACGCTGACCGCGAGCGATGTCGTGGAGGTCCTTGCGCCGGGAGAAGTTGCGGCAGCGAAAACCTGCACGCCGGTTCTCACGGAATACATCCGCCCATGGAGGATTAATTCTGCGGGGCAAGTGAAGGCACTTCAGTCATTCTTGAATGCCTACGAAGGCGAGAACTTGAGCGAGACCGGCTCGTACGACATGCTGACGCAGGCGGGGGTCAAGCGCTTCCAATCGAAGTACGCGGCGGACATCCTCTCACCATGGGGCATCACGAGTCCCACCGGAAATGTGTACTACACGACGCAGAAAAAAGTGAACCAGGTCGCGTGCGGGGACTTGGACTTCTCACTCTCGGCTGCGCAGCAGGCGGAAATCAACGCCTTCAAGAATGTGGCGAAGAAAGTGCAGTCTGACACGATGAAGAAAGGCAGCACTGGATCGACGCCGAAGAATTACCTGATGATGCCGGCTCCCGTGCTCCCGATCTTCTTCAAAGACGCTTCGGAAGGGACGGGCGCTTCGACCTCAGCGAGCCTGAAGCAGCAATTCAAGAGCTTCTCTTCGTGGTTCGTGTTCGCGCCGCTCGTGGATGCGCTTGAAATCTAGAAAAATGCGCAAGGCTTAGCCTTGCGCACATTCGCATGAAATCACTCATCACCACACTCCTCACGATCGGAATCATAGTGCCGGGCGCCACGTACGCCTTCTCGATGGACGACATCATCGAAGCCGCAAAGGCTGGCAACGGCACATACGTCGAGACCCATTCCTCCGTCTCGACAGGCGGGCAGACGGCAACGGGCGGCGAGAATGTGCAGACCGGTGACGCCCACGCATCGTCGTACACGGAAATTAATGCCGGGCCGGACGGCGGGGAAGTAAAAATAAAGATCGAAACCGGCGCAAACGGCGAGACAAAAACACAAGAATTCACGCAACCAATCGAAAAAGGCGAAGGCATCAAAGTGGAAGCAAACGCCTCCATCAAAGATGGCGACTCCGAATCCGAAGTGAAAGTGAACGACGAGGAAGTCGCATCTAATTCAAACAATTCCCAAACAGCATCAGCCTCGGTTGCAATATCATCTAAAATCTCCCTTCTCATAACACAAAAAATCCCGTTGTTCTTCAAGAAGATTTTCTCCTTTTTCTCATAGAGACAAAAAATTCGGCGGCAGCTTGCGCTGCCGCCTGTAAATAAGGCGAATCGGCTCATTCAGTACAGAATGAGCCGATTCGCCCTCAAAAATGAGCCGTTTTCTGGTATGCTTTTCGCATGAGCGACGACGTGGCACCTGCACCCGAATCCCCGCCAGAACCTGCGCCTGAACCTGCAGTCGCACCGGCCGAAGTAGTTCCAGAGCCGATTTCGGAGCCGGTGGTGCAAGCTGTAACGGTCGAAGCCGAAGTGCCGCAGGCGACGGAGCCGCCTGCCGCCGTTGAAGCCATTCCCGAGGCCGCACCAACAGAGGCGCCGCCGATAGTGTCATCGTCAGCCCCGGCATCATCGCAATCGCAGCCGACACTCACACCAACACCGTCATTACATTGGAATAAAGTAGATCCGACGCGCGCCCGCGCTGGCCGTACGCGAAGAGTCAAAGGACACCTCGAAAAAATCGTTACCTTTGCACGTACAAGGCCGTACATCACCAACGACGACATTGAAAAATTACTGCACGTCTCCGACGCGACCGCGGGGCGGTATTTGCGGCTTCTTGTGTCGCAAGGAAAACTGTTGAAAGAAGGTCGAACGCGTGGAGTGAAGTATCGGGTTGTATAAAAGTAGTGGCCTCCGCTAGGCGCGGAGGCCGATGTTTTAGTTCTTGAGGGCCAACAGCAATTCCTGCTCGCGATCGCCGAAATCATCCATATGGTCAAGGTCTTCGACGTGCACGAGGCGGGTCTCAATCCCTTCGCGAACTTGCCCAATGCGCATCAAGTCAGCTTCGTCCTCAGTGAGATCGATCGCAAAAAACACCCGTTTTTTCTTGCCGACCATAACTTCTTTGATGTGACGGAGCCTTTCGCGACGAACATCGAGATTTAGGTCACACTTAAAATATCCAACAATGTTCCATTCCCATGTCGACCTTGGGTCACGCTTGACCCATCGTGGAAGTCTCCAGCCGAGGCGCAGGACTCCTTGCTTCGTGATGCGCATCAAGAGTGCGTTTCCGTTGTGCGTGGCAAGGACGACAGCTTTCGGTACTTTTTTCGGCATTCGACGCTCCCAAGTATAAGGAGAAGCGACAATTCGCTCCTGTCCGGAATCAAACTACCTCCGCCGAACTGAAATTGCAAGCACCGTGCATATCTTCATTTTCAGGCAAATTCACGTGAGATAATACCCAAATGGCAAAACGGCGCGCGAAGAAGCGCAGGGGGATTGATACCGGCAAATTTGGGTGGACTCCGCAGTATTTGACTACCGCGACCTATTTCTCGACCGCCACCTTGGTGGTGTGCCTTTTTGCTGGGGCGGGGCTCGTGGATCGCTATATAAAGGAGAGCGGCTCGCCGTTCCTCGCGGCAGTGATCGCGGCGGTCTTAGTCGATGTTGCGAATGATGATCGTGCGGCGCAAGAATTAAATGGTCTGCGTATCAATCCGAAACTCGTCGCGGCGGCGCAGATGAAAGCTGACGACATGGCCGCGAAAAGTTATTTCTCTCATACGACGCCGGAAGGCTACGACTCGTGGCATTGGTTCCGCGCGGTGGAATACGACTACGCGTACGCGGGAGAAAATTTGGCCGTGGATTTTTCTGAATCGAATGACGTCGAAAAAGCGTGGATGAACTCGCCGACGCACCGCGACAATATATTGAATAAGAATTATACGGAAATCGGCATCGCGACGGCGAAAGGGATGTACAAGGGGCACGAGACGGTTTTTGCGGTGCAGATGTTTGGGCGGCCGAGCGCGCAGGAGGTGGCGAATGCAGTGGGAGCGCCGCGGGGGGG
>JBBUCP010000088.1:19124-23210 GCA_038057725.1 Patescibacteria group bacterium
CCGTTTCGCCCGTCTCGCAAGATTCTCAAATCTTGGGGGAATCAGCAATCGAAGAACAAGATTTGTCCTCCGGAGCCTTGGCGGAGGAGGACGGCGACGCCGCAATCATCATGACCCCCGAACAAGTGCCGTGGTGGGCGCGCCTCGCCGTGCAACCGAAGCAGACGCTCCGCTACGCCTACCTCTTGATCGGCCTCGTCATCATTGCCGCTCTCTTCGGCGACATGGAATGGGAGCTCCACAAGCATCACTTTCGCCACGCCATGAAAGCCGGTGCAGTCTTGGCGACGATGTCCATGCTCTTTATTGTCGCCGATTGGATTTTCTTTGCCGAGCCTATTCTTGCGGCAATTGGAAAAATCGTACAATAGTTTCTTACCACAATACTTGTTTATAATCATGCTATAGCATTTTTATAAACAAGTCGTTTATTTTCGAAAATCTTATCCACTTTTAAAACCTTTGCTTCATAAAGCGAGACGTTACAATCCCAGGATGCAGATTGGGATTGCACCGCTTGTCGGTGGGTTGATTGCGATAGCACTTTTGATTGGCGGGGCTTTTGCGGTGGGGACAAAATGGGATGGTGATACGGAAAGCAGCGCGGAAACGGCTGCGGCCGTTTCCGCGCTCAAATCCGATTCTGAATTTTCCGACGAAGAGTTCCTCGAAGCCGACGAAGAAACTCCGGCGCCCGAAGGCGCGCCCTTGTATAAAGTCTTGCGCGTCGTTGACGGCGATACGATTGTGATCGAGGTGGACGGCAAATCAGAGAGCGTCCGCATGATCGGCGTTGATACGCCCGAATTAAATGATTCACGCACCGGCGTGCAGTGTTTTGCAAAAGAAGCGGCGGAGAAAACGAAGGCATTGGTGACGGGAAAGAGTATTAGGTTCGAAAAGGATCCGTCGCAAGGCGATCGCGACAAATACAAACGCCTCCTTGGCTACGTCTTTCTTGAAAACGGCGGGTTTGTGAATAAGGCATTGATTGAAGGTGGCTTTGCGCACGAATACACTTACGACGACGCGTACAAATATCAGAAGCAGTTCAAGGCAGCGCAAGCGGCGGCGAAAGAGGCGGAGGCGGGGCTGTGGGCGCCGGATGTGTGCCCGCCGGAAAAAGCTGCGACAAAGGCGAAAACACCGGCCCCACCAAAGACGACGACTTCAAACACAAATCAGGCGGCAGCCGCTGCAGCGGCTGCCGCCCCGCCCGCTCAGCCGATCCAGCAACCCGTCCAACAACAAGCTGTCCAGCCGACCACAACCCCGCAACCCGAACCGAAAAAGGAGGAACCCAAGCCTGAACCAAAAGAAGAACCAAAGCCCGAACCCAAAAAAGACCCCGATCCACCCCTAGAACCTAGTCCCAAGAGCCTGGAACCTAGTTCAATCGTCTGCAGCCGGAACGCCTACAACTGTACGGATTTCGAAACCAAGAAAGACGCCCAGGAAGTCTACGACCAGTGCGGCGGGGTAGGTAATGACATTCACCGCCTGGACAACAACAAAGACGGCAGCGCCTGCGACAGCCTTCCATAATCGGGACGCTATGGCAGAATGCCCGGAGACGAGGCAAGTTAACCTGGAGAACTGTCAATGGCACATGAGCCTTCGCATCCCACGAAGTTAATGCTGTATCCGTCGCTCCATTCGTGTGCGGCAGACGTCGAGGGGCTCGACTACGCGGCGCAAGCTGTGTTCGCGGAAATGCTCGCATTTAGATACGAAAAGAGAGTCGAGGAGGATGAAGCTAAAAAGCGACCCAAGCTCGCCGCGCAAGGGAAGAAGCTGCAAGCAGCCGCTCTCGCACTCCGGAAGGAGCTTCTGAAAGCTGCGGCAATTAAGCCGAAGAAAAAGCCGAAATGACAGCTTCTGTGATTTACTGCGAGCGCGACTCCTTGGGGGCCGCGCTCTCCTCTTGTATGTCGCGACCAAGGTCAATGCCGAGGAAAAGGCAGATGATATCGGTGAAAAATGCCGCTGTCCCAAGAACGATGGCGCGCAAAATCCGCCACTCGATAGCCAGAGCTTCAAAAAAGAGGTCTTTAATTCCGTATTTCGCAGCGGTTTCCATATAGCTTGTGTGACGGTTATGTATACCAATTCTTTCAGGAAGGGAAGGTGAAGAGGGGGGGGGCACGGAAGCGAGCCCCCAGCTTTCGTTTTAAAAACCGGAAACGGGGACGGCGGGGCGTGCTTCTGGAGGGACCCCGCAGCTGGCGAGGACCAGCCCGTTTTGCAAGCTTGCAAAACGGGTTTGCCCGGAAGAAGTATGCTCCGCTGGCACCGTCGGTTTTTAAAACGATTGCCGCCGCGAGCGCCAATTTCGCGATTACACCACATCGCGCTAAAATGGCGCGAATGAGCCCGCTTTGGCGCAACTTGAATCATGCTCGGACCGGCGCCAATTGGGCACTGTCTTTCTTGACGACCGAGGTGCGCGGGATGCAGGCTGCCGCGTATATTTTGGCGCTCTCGTCGCTTACGTCGTCCGTCCTCGCGCTTTTGCGCGATCGGTTGCTCGCCCACCTCTTCGGTGCGGGTCCGCAGCTTGATATGTATTACGTCGCGTTCCGAATTCCCGACGCCGTTTTTATTGGCATCGGCGCGCTCGTGAGCGCGTACATGCTCATCCCCGAAATCGCACGGCGCGATGAAGAGGCGCAGAAAAAATATTTGGATACCGTGGTGGTGGGGTATTCGGTGTTAGTGGCAGTTGTGGCGGCGGGGGGGGCTTTCGCCGCGCCCGCCATCCTCCACAAATTCTTCCCGCTCCTTGCCGCGGGCTCGCTCGCCGATCTTGTCTTCCTTTCGCGCATCCTTCTTTTGCAAGCAGTCTTTCTCGGCTTTTCAAATATCGCGGCCGCGATCACACAATACAAACACCGCTACACGCTCTACGCGATTTCTCCGATCGTCTACAACCTCGGTATCATGTTCGGCGCGCTCGCGCTCTATCCACACTACGGCCTTCCGGGTCTCATTTGGGGAGTCGTCGTCGGCGCGGCATTGCATTTCGCGATCCAAGTCCCCTCGATTTTGAGCGACGGCTTTTTCCGCCACCTTCCGCGATTCACCGAAGCGCGCGCATTTCTCGACACCATCCGCCTCTCACTTCCGCGCGCCCTCGCGCTCTCGATGAACCAACTCGCCTTTTTCGGCCTCCTCGCGCTTGCGGGCAGCCTCTCGGTCGGTTCGATTTCGATTTTTATGTTCGCATACAACTTGCAGGCTGTCCCGCTTTCAATCATCGGCGCAAGTTACGCGACCGCGGCCTTCCCGACCCTTGCCTACGCCTTCTCGCGTGGCGAGTCGCTCGAGTATCTCGCGCAAGTCGCGATCGCGGCGCGGCAAATTCTTTTCTGGTCGCTCCCCGTGATCGCGCTCACGATCGTCTTGCGCGCGCACGTCGTGCGCGCCGTCCTCGGGACCGGCGCCTTCGACTGGACCGACACGCGCCTCACGGCCGCCGCACTCGCGCTCTTTGTCGTCTCGCTCGCGGCGCAAGGCCTCACCCTCCTCCTCCTCCGCGCACTCTATGCCGCAGGGAAGACGGCAATCCCCTTTATAGTCTCCGGCGTCACCGCCGCGCTCACGCTCACGCTCGGCGTGTGGCTGCTCGCGATCTTTTCGGGCGAAGCAACCACGAATTTTATCGAAGCGTTCCTCCGCGTGCAGGATGTCCCTGGCGCAGAAGTCCTCGCCCTCGCCATCGCATATTCGATTTCGTCGCTCGTCGGGGCGTCAGTCCTCTCGCTCTATTTCGCCGGCCATTTTGGGCAGTTCTTTTTTGAAGTAGGGAGGTCGTGGTGGCAAGCTTTGACCGCGGCGCTTGCGGCAGGAATCGCATCGTACGCCACGCTGTACATTATCGGCGGCCTCACGCTCTCGACGACCTTCGGCGAAATCGTGCTCAAAGGCGGCGGAGCCGGCCTCGCCGGCTGCGCCGCCGCCGCCCTTACGTACTACGCGCTCGACAACCGCGAATTCGCCGAAAACGTCGCCGCCCTCCGCAAGCGCATCTGGCGCGATGTGGAGCCGGTTGTCAGCGCAGAATGAAGATTCTCTTTTGAAATGCAA
>JBBUCP010000089.1:0-2593 GCA_038057725.1 Patescibacteria group bacterium
GCACTATTCGCTTTGCGGGGGGTGTACTAATCGCTTTGGTATTACAGGCGCAACAGGGAAGGAATACAACGATGACGACGCATAAGGACATCTTCGCGCTTGGCGAAAATCATGCAGAACGTGCGGTGCCTATCCGTACATACTTGGACAATTTCAATAGTCCGGACGAGACGTACCGTGACAACGTTGCCGGAGCGCTTGAAAAAGCAGTTGGTGACACGATAGTCGTTAACACGGCAAAGGACGAGCGCTTGGGGCGCATGTTCTCCAACCGGGTTGTGAAGTTCTATCCCGCATTCGCGGATCTCTACGGTCTGGAAGACACGATTCAAACGTTGATGAAATTGATCGGAATGGCAGCGAGTGGATATCCACAAGGGAAAATGCTGTTCTATCTACATGGGCTACCGTCAAGCGGCAAGACCACACTTGCGGAACGTTTGCTCAAATGTTTTGAGCGAGCGCAAATTTGGACACTTGCCGTTAAAGACGAGGAGAAAGAGAGATACATCCAAAGCCCAATCTGTGAGCATCCGCTCGGTCTCTTCAACGTTCAGGACCACGGCGCGCATCTTGAGACGTTCTACAAGATTCCGCGTGGTCGTTTGCAGACCGGCATGTCGCCCTGGGCTGCATATCATTTGCAGAGACTTGGCACGAGGGAGAAATTCTTCGTCACAAGGATTACCCCGTGGAGTGCGATGAATACTTGCATTACGACAGCGGATTTCAGCGCTATGCGGGATACGAATTTCCTCGTCGGGTATCCCGGGAAAGAATTCCAGCGTAGAAACTACGTCTACAAAGGCGCATTCAACAGGACAACGCAAGGCATTCTTGAGCTTGTTGAAATCTTCAAGGCTGACCCGAAGCTGCTTAGGGCACTTCTCACGGCGACACAAGATCGGTGGTATGTGGGTAGCGGCGGTATCGGCAGATTGCCGTATCAGGGCTTGCTGCTGTCGTACTCGAATACCGACGACTGGAAGAAATTCCAAGAATTACCCGCAATGTCGGGATTCATGAGTCGGGTTTTGGAAATCCCGGTGCCTCTCCCCACGAGCATCAGTGCCGAGATGAAAATCCTACAAACGGTCATTCGTGAAAGCGGTGATAAGAATATGCCGATTGCACCCGGTTCAATCCGCGTCGCGTCGGTGCTCACCGTCGCATCGCGTTTGGACAAAACGAACCGTGATCTCAAATTGCGTGTCTACAATGGCGATCATCCGGGAAAGTTTGAAAAAGATAGGCCCGAATGGAGCGAAGAAGATAAGCGGAAGATGAATGCTGATGATCTTCGCAGACGATCAGGATATAAAGAAGGCTTGGAGTACGGACTCGTCATCAGGCAGATCCAAAAATGGCTACCGCAACTTGCGGATTCAGACCCAAACGGCACTCAAGAACTTGCAGCCGTTAAGGAACAAGCAAATCTGACGTCAAAGGTGAAGTCAGAGGCGGATCTGGGCAAAAAAGAAGTCGGGCTTGATCCGGTTTCTCTTCTGAAGAAACTGGTGTTAATCACCGAACGTGAATGCAAAAACCTCGCTCTTTCTGACGGCACTTCGGTGCGCTATATCATTGAGCAGTACTGTGTGCCAGAAGCGGAGAGCATTATCTCTCTTCTGGTGCGACGCGCATATCCGGACGACTTCAATAAATACATGCGTGATAGGTTCGGATGGTACTTCACCATGTTGGACAACTGGTTAGAAGACAGGGATTACAAGGATCCTGATTCTGACCGAGAGTACAACAACACAGAGCAACAAGCAGAGTTGTCCAAGCTAGAAAAACCCCTTGGCATTGCAGATGTAAAAGATTTTCGCGGAAAGATAATGCAGAAAGTTCATCCGTTCAGAGATGATTTTCTGAAAAGTGACGCAACTCCGTGGCAAAGCATCGATCCAGATCTCTGGTTTCGGATCGAAGAAGTGCTTTTACCGCCGCGGGACAAGATGTTGCCGAGCGATACTGATCTGAAGGACGAACCAAAGCTTTGGAGTGTCGATTATCAAAAATATCGAGACACGAAGTATCGACAGGAATGCCATGCGAAGTTCGTGCAGCGGTTCATTAAGCTCTGCAAGAACGATGAGGAGGGCACCAGCTGCACTCTTTGGCAGGCTCAACGCATGATCCAGTGGTGGGTCGACAATTGTGCCTTCTCTAAGCTGCTGTAATTGTGCAACGCAAAGCGGTCGGCGAGTCCAAACCTCGCCGACCTTTTCTTTTGACGGTATACTCGCGGTATGGAAGTTCGTAAAAATGTACCACTTGCCCCATATACTACTTTCGAAATCGGAGGGTCAGCGCGGTATTTTTGTGAGGTTTCCGATGAGGCTGGAGTGCGTGAGGCCTTGGGGTGGGCGAGAGAGCATTCTGCGCCTTTTTTTGTGATTGCGGGTGGGAGTAATTTGTTGGTGCCGGATGCAGGGTTGGATGGATTGGTAATACGCATTGTCGGCGAGAAATTTGATATGACGGAGCGGGGACTCGAAGCGCAAGCAGGATGCAATTTGCTTACCCTCATCCGTGCGGCAGCCGAGCAAGGTCTTGGTGGTTGGGAAAAATTGGCTGGGATCCCGGG
>JBBUCP010000090.1:0-3850 GCA_038057725.1 Patescibacteria group bacterium
TTACTAACATCGATTAATCAAAAAGTCGGTGTTCGGCTTCAGAGGTTTTTGTAGGGACGAGGGAAAACTGCTCATCACGAAACGCGGGCAGGCGTGCAACAACGACCGCGGCAAATGGGAGATTCCGGGCGGTGGGGTCGAACATGGTGAGCTGCGGAGGGATGCCGTCATACGCGAGATCAAAGAGGAGAACGATATCGATGTCGAAATCGTCGAAGAGCTGCAAACGAGTGACCACTTTTCTCCTGAAGATGGCTTGCATTGGGTGACGACATCGTTTATCTGTCGTCATGTAGGTGGCGAAGCGAAACGGATGGAGCCTGAAAAATGCGAGGCGATCGGGTGGTTTACAATTGAGGAAGCGGAAAAGCTCGACCTCTCTGGCATCACGAAGCACGATTTGAAGGCGATTAAGGTGAAGTATCCGAACGGGTATACTATATAAACATGCTCAAATATCTCGTTGCACTTTTGATTCTGGTTGCCGTGCTTGTTGGCGGGTTTTTTGCTTTTAATTCGTATATTTATGACGGAAAATTTACCCCGTTAGATGCGGTGGGCTATCTAATGGGGCAGGGCGGCGCGGAGGATTACAAGACAGCAACGTTTGTAATTGATGGTAAACCGACCGTGCTCGGAACCGAAGGGACACAGTTTTTCGGCAACCTCGCAAAAGGCGATTTGAACGACGATGGAATCACCGATCTTGCATTCCTCATCACGCACAACGGCGGCGGCTCGGGGACGTTTGTGTACGCGGTCGCGGCTTTGCAGAATTATTCCGGGCGGTACATCGGCACCAATGGCATCTTGCTCGGCGATCGTGTTGCGCCGCAGACGACGGAAATTCGGAATGGGATTTTGATCGTGAATTATTCCGACCGAAAGCCCGACGAGCCAATGACCGCGACGCCATCAGTCGGCGTTTCCGTGTATATGTATTTCGACGGCGCGCAGTTGATTGCGGTGCCGCCCGTAGGGCCGATTACGATCCAAGGGAAAATGGTGTGCCTCCCACACAAAGATACCGAAGGTTCGCAGACGATGGAATGTGCCTTCGGCCTGCAAGACGATTCCGGCCGCTACTTTGCGCTCTTTGATACCGATCCTGAGTACAAAAACGTCTCCGGCGCGCCCATGGATACGCGCGTGGAAGTGGAAGGGAATTTCAAATTGCAGCTCGGTTCGAAGTATGAGGACATTGGTATCATCGAGGTGACGCGCATACAAAAGCTATGAACCGGACAGAGATCGCAGGGGCTTTTGCTATCGTCATCCTTGCGGCCGCCGCGTGGTACGTGTTCGCCAATTATCCGGAGGCGCCGGGCTTCGAGTCGGCATTTATCGCAGAAGGCAACCTCGTAAAGGACAATTCCGGCATGGTGTCGGGCGTGTGGTATCTCGTATACGAAGAGCCGGGTTTTGCCGCGCTTTCGGTGCCGCTTACTTTTAATGCGGAAAGCGTGTGCGGGGTCGGCAGTGATCTGCGCAGGTGCGACATGTCGTTTCTGCCGGGCGATCGTGTGCTGATAGAAGGCGTGCGCACCGACGATCGCGTGCTCGTGCGAAAACTGGTGTTTACCAAGGCGGGCGAGCGCGGTATGCCGATACATCTCTATTATTACAATCCCGAAAAAGACAAGGACGCGGGTGGCAACAGTATGTGCTCAAAGCAAGGATTGCAGCAGGTCGAGCGCGTGCTGCCGCATACGGAAACGCCGCTGCAGGAAGCGATCAAATTATTGCTGCACGGCGAGATTTCCGACGAAGAAAAAACGGCCGGCATGACGAGCGAATTTCCAATGATCGGCGTGCGGCTCGAAAATGCCTCAATACAAAATGGCCTCGCGACTCTCACGTTTTCCGATCCACAGAATAAGACGAGTGGCGGCTCGTGCCGCGTGTCGATCCTGTGGGCGCAAATCGAAGCGACGGCGAAACAATTTTCGACAGTGAAAGAAGTAAAATTCGAACCGGAAGAGCTTTTCCAGCCGTAGCTTGTCCTCGACGTCTGTAAATGGGGTACAATGGGGGCATGACCAATTCCGTTCGGGTGGGTTTGCTCGGGGGATTACTTTTAGCGGCTCCGTTATTAGCGAGTGCGGCCGATTTCAAGACGGGCGACCAGCCTTCGTTTCCTTCGGGTGAGACGATTGCGGACGATTTGTACATGGCGGGTGGGAGTGTAACGAGTTCCGGAACCGTGACGGGTGACGTGGTTTTTGCGGGTGGCAGCATCATGATCAACGGACCGGTCTCGGCGGACGTTCTCGCAGCGGGAGGCTCGGTCACGATCTTGAGCGAGATTGCGGGCGACGTGCGCGCGGCGGGCGGGCAGATCGTGATTTCGGGCGCGGTCTTGGGCGATGTGATCCTCGGCGGTGGACAGATTAATGTGTCGGGGCCGCGCATCGGCGGAGACGTCTTGATGGCAGGCGGCACGATCCGCATCGATTCTCCGGTTGCGGGCGATATCAAGATCGGCGGCGGGGATGTGTATCTCAATTCCGCTGTTACGGGCAGCGTGCGCATCGAAGCGGACAAAGTGACGCTCGGCCCCAAGGCAAAGATTGCGGGCGATTTTACCTACGGCTCGGCGAAAGCAGCGACGCTTGAGAGCGGCGCCGTCGTTGCCGGAGAGACGACCTTCAATGAGCGTAAAGGCAGCGGCGCCGGGAAGGCGGCGGTTGTGGCATTTTTCTCGCTGTGGGTGCTGGCAAAATTCCTGATGACACTCGTGGGCGCATTTGCAATCGGCCTTTTGCTGCACCGCTTCTCGCGCGAAGTGGTGGCGACAGCAGCGACGCAGCCCTTGATGGAAATCGGGCGCGGCGCGGTCGTGATGATCGTGCTCCCGATCGCATCGGTGATTTTGCTCGCGACAGTTATCGGCATCCCGTTTGGCATGCTCGGCCTCCTTTCATTTATCGCACTCATGATTTTCACGTCGATGCTCACACCCGTCGTTATTGGCTCGATCGTCCACAAATGGATCTGGAAACCCGCAGGGTATGTCGTGGATTGGAAGACGATTCTGCTGGGCGTCGCGATCTATTTTCTCCTCGGCCTCATCCCATTTATCGGATGGATTGTGGTTTTCGGCGCCATGCTTCTGACTCTCGGCGCGGTGGTCAATATCAAGTGGAGTGCCCTCAAGGAGTGGCGATAGCACGCTCTTCATTTGTAATCCAGGACAAATGCGGTAAGCTCATTTCAATAGGCTCGTCTGTATGAACATGCAAAACACATCAATAGTGTCACTTTCTGCGTTTGCCACGGGGGCATTTTTACTGCTCGTTACTGCGCTTCCTTCATCTGCATCGGCCGCCGTATGGTCGCGGCCGTTTGAGATATCCGGCTGGATCCCGTATTGGAGATCGGCGACGGGGACGGCGGATGTTCTCCCGCATCTCTCGCAGCTCACCGAAGTGAATCCCTTTGGCTACACGGTGACAGAAGAAGGCCGACTGAATGACGCGGCCGTCCTCTCGCAAGAGCCGTGGATTACGCTCCGGGCAGAGGCGAAGAAGCACCATGTGCGCTACATCCCAAGCGTGATGTGGTCGAATGCCGACGCGATGCACGCAGTCCTCTCCGACACGACAAAACGCCAACTTCTCGTGAGTATGATCGTCGACGAGGCGGAGGTCAATGATTTCGACGGCATCGACATCGATTTCGAAGGCAAAAAATACGAGACGGGCCCGTACTTTTCGAAATTCCTGCAAGAATTGTATAAGGCGATGGGAAAGAAGTGGGTGCAATGCACGATCGAGACGCGCACGCCGATTTCTGATCGCTATTACGGCACTGAAGTCCCGGCGGACGCTGGCCAGTATGCGAATGACTT
>JBBUCP010000091.1:0-5462 GCA_038057725.1 Patescibacteria group bacterium
ATGCGCATATCACGATTCTACCCCAGCCGGAAGGCGCGCGCTCATCACTACAGGATTCGCCTGCGGACGAGCGTCGTTCGACGCGTAGCCTCGGACGGGGCGCGGCTGCCACGTCGGTCGTGTAGCCCCTTCTGGATTCCAGAGAAGGTTACGCATGAGCATCCAAAGGATCCGCACGCCATCCTGCACCGGGCGGAGAGACGAGTTGCCCCGCCGCGGATAGTAACTGATCGGCACGCAGTAGATTTCTTCCCCCAGACGCGCCATCTTCGTGACCATCTCCATTTCGATCGCAAAACCATTCGAAGTGAGATGGGGTCGCAGCCGGTCAACCGCTTCACGCCGCCACGCGAAGTACCCCGTAAGGACGTCGGTCACATTTACGTGGTACAACTGGCGAATGAGGTGGCTAAATATCCAATTGCCGATGCGGTTTACGCCGTGCATAGCCCCTACCTGGATTCGGCCACCGAGGCGTGAACCGATCGCAACCGTCGCGAAACGAGAATGAAGTAGCTCGACGAGACGTAGTATTTCATCCGGACGGTATGTCGCATCACCATCGAGCATGACGACGTAATCGGTGTCCAGTGATATATGTGAAAAGCCGAGGCGGATCGCGTTGCCTTTGCCGCGCTGCGGCTCATGGACGACTTTCGCACCTTCTCGCAGCGCGATTTCAGCGGTGGCGTCGCAGGAATCGTTGTCAATAACCAGGATTTCAAGCTCGAAGCCGTGGTGGAGCAGTTGTACGCGTGGAAACGAACGGATAACCGACGCGATGCCGGCTTCTTCGTTGTAGCAGGGAATCAAAACCGTGATCTTGTGCGAAAGAGATTGAGAGGGAGACATATAGAAAAACAGCCAGCGAAACGTTAAGCGCCGATTTCCCTTCTTCTCCCCCGCGAAGTTAGAGGCAGTATATATCTCGTGTGAGCAATTGGGAAGTGGAAAACCAGCACCGAAAACAACCAAACCGCGTCAGAGCATGATTGGGTTGATTGTAAAGAAGCCCGCATGGAAATCGCATGAGGATATGCGATTTCCATGCGGTACCGAGCTTCTTTGCTGGAATAGGTCCGCCCACCGGCGGACTTATTTGAAAGCGCGTCGATGAATCGACGCGGACCAGTAAAAAAGGCCGTCCCGTCGATCCCCGTGCCAAGAGCACGGGGCGTTCGCGGGACGGCACCAAGGCTTTTTTGCTGGAAGACGAGCGGCTCACCGGCCGCGCTCATTTGAAAGTCCGTCGATTCATCCCTGCGCTGAAGCGCAGGGCGTTCTCGACGGATTCCAGTAAAGCGGACCGTGTGGAGATTGTGTGAGCATCTGCCCACATCTGCATTGTCGTTTTTGTGGATCAGGAGATCAAAAATGCAATGCGCTGGTTCTGCTCCGGAAGTTCAATGATGATGCGCCCACTCTGGCCCCCAACACGGAAGGCCGTTTCGATGACGGCATGTTCCCCCGCAGCGATGGAAACAACGTCGCGCTTTAATTCGACGCGTTGGCCTGCGTGTTCCGTATACACGACGTACGGATACACCATTGTCTGCCCCTCTAGGTTACGAATGACAAACGAGAACGATAATGCCCCCGCCCTCTCGGGCAAGGCGTCACTGTCTTCAAAATAGAGCTCTGTAATACCTTCTTCGTGGGGAACGAGCTTGTACGCCGCGAGCACACGATAGAGTTCGTGCCGGGCCTCATACAAGAGACTGGTGACGATGCCGATCGCAAATATCACGCATATCGTGCGAAGAATCTTCATCCCGGCATAGTACTGGGGCGGCTCCTTCCCGGCAAGCGACGCGACAATAGTGCAGCGCCACAGCGCCTTTCCACTATTCGCCGTCTCGTTTTCTTGCAGAAACTTTCCGCTACTTTCCTTTAAGGCGCTCCGCGTCGTCTGCCACCTCTCCTTCATTCAGGTTCGCGGTTTTCCCGCGGATATCCACACGGATTATGGGTTCCACAACCACACTTTTCGACTATGATGCACAGAGGGAACGAATACTCGGGGGACAGGACAATGGTACTTTACGACCGACTCGGAATTCGGAAACAGTATGTGTGGGGTTCAGCGCTCGCGGCGCTCTTTTTGGGCGCAACGGCAGTCGCCCTCGTCTACTCGTCCCTCGCCTTCGCCGAAGTAGGGAAACTCCCCCTGTATACGAACCTTGAGGAGGACGCGCAATTTGCAAAGACGATCGCCCTTACGTTTGACGACGGGCCGCACCCCGTCTACACGCCGGCGCTCATCGAGCTTTTAAAATCTGAAGGCGTCCCGGCCACGTTCTTCGTCATCGGCGAGCACGTGGTCGCGCATCCGGAAACGGCACGACTCATCGTCGAGAACGGCTTTGAGATCGGAAACCACACCTTCACGCACTCCGAAAACGTGAACCTGACGGAAAACCGCCTGCGCAACGAACTCGTCGCGAGCGACCGCGTGATACGCAGCGCGACGGGCATCTCGCCCATCCTCTTCCGTCCGCCGTTTTTGGAAGACATCGACGTTGGCGAATTCGACGGCGGACGCATTGATGGCGACGAAGTGCGCTGGGCGGAAAGCGCGGGCTTCGTCGTCGTGGGGGCCAACCTGGATACGCAAGACTGGAACGTCTCGCCCGGGCAGTCGGAGACCATCCTGCACCGTCTGACCGACCGAATATCACCCGAAGGTCCGAATGTGATCATCATGCACGATGAAGCAGCAGCGGGCGCTTCGATCGAAGCCCTGCGCACCTTTATTCCCGCCATGAAGGCGGAAGGCTACCGGTTCGTCCTTGTCTCCGAGTACTTCGGCCTGACTGTGGTGGAAACGATGCCGAAAGGCGTGGGACTCACCGCGCTCGACAACGTCCTCGTGAACGCGGCAAAGGCGTTCGTCCTCGGCATGTCCGGCTTCAACGTCGTTGTCTTGGTCGTGAGCGCCCTCGCCCTCACGCGCCTGTGGGTGATACTCGCGGTTCGTCGCATGTACGTCCCCTTCCTGAAGCGCATGCAGAAGAATACGCGCGCGCGGAAACCCGTTTCCGTCCTCATTCCCGCCTACAACGAGGCGGCGAACATCGAGGCGACGGTGCGTTCGGTCTTTGCCGGACTGAAAGCGCGCGACGAAGTGATCGTGATCGACGACGGATCGAGCGACGCAACGGCGGAAATCGTGAAAAACCTCACTGGTGAATTCGGGAAGCAGCTCATATTATTGCAGAAGGAAAACGGCGGGACGAAGGGCTCCGCGCTCTCCTACGCCCTACCCTTCGCACGGCTCGAGATTGTGGCGTGCATCGACGCCGACACCGTCATCGACAAGGACGCCATCGAATCGCTCGCACGGCATTTCGATGACGCGCGCGTCGGTGCTGTCGCCGGAAAAGTGTACCCCGCACGCGTGACCTCGCTTCTCTCGGCCTTTCAATATCTCGAATACATGCAGGGGCAGAATTTGGACAAGGAGGTCTTTGCCGCCGTGGGCGCGATCGGGGTCGTGCCAGGAGCGATCGGCGCGTGGCGCGCGAAAGCCGTGAACGAGGCGGGCGGCTACTCGCTCGACACCGTCGTCGAAGACCAAGACCTCACGCTCGCCTTGCTTGCGGCGGGCTGGAAAATCACATTTGAACCGCGCGCTGCTGCATACACGGAGACGCCGGACACGGTAAAGCAATTCTTCCGCCAAAGAAGCCGCTGGGTCTACGGCACCATCCAATGCGTGTGGAAATACCGCTCGTGGATTTTCTCGCGCGCGCGGCCGTCCTTGGGCTGGATCATCTTGCCGAATGTCATTTTCTTCAATCTTCTAATCCCGCTCCTCGTCCCTATCCTCGACGTGGCCGTCATCTTCGGGCTCGCGGGCGTCGTGAATATCTGGGCGGTTCTCGCGCCATTTCTCATTTACACGCTCTTTGACATGTGGTGCGCGATCGAAGGCCTTACCTATGAAAAGATGCCGCCGAAGCGTCTGATCCCACTTGTCGTGTGGCAGCGGCTCTTCTACCGCTACGTCCTTGCCGCCGCAATCGTACAGTCACTCGGCATCGCGCTTGCGGGCACGTTCGTGGCATGGGGTTTGCAAAAGCGGCGCGGCGAATGCCATCCGGCCTTGCAAAACATGCTCGCGACCGGAAGCGCGCTCACACCATCCCCGATCCAGATCACCCGCTCACCCGTCGCGTCCGGTTCATGAAAGAGGCGCGCCTTCGGAAGGTTTAACCTTGTTCATCGCTCAACAGAGCCACGAGAAAGGTTAAACCTTCCGCCTACCGGCGCGTGGTTATAAGATTCTTCCAATCCCCCGCCGGGACGTTTTCGAATTCCACATGCCGCCACTGGACGCTGTCGGAGCCGTCGATTCTAAGGCAACTCGCGAGTGCGGGCGAGAGGTCAATGCCTGCTTTTTCGCCGAATTGGTTCTTGGGAGATTTCGAATCGCCAAAGACGTATTCGACATCGTCTTCTTCGAAAGGTCCCACATCCTGCCACTGTCCGAAGCAGGTTTTTCCGTCGTGACGCACTTCGATCCAGCGGTTTTTGAGGATGCTTTTGTTGGACGCCGTAAACCACGGGATGCGCCGCGCATTCGCTTTTGTGCGGCCGCTGTCATCGAGGTCGTTGTACGGGAGCGCAACATAGAAAGGATTTTCTTTCGGCACAAAGGCACACGGCTGGAAGCCGCAGCGCACATCAGGATCATCAACGCCGCCATAGTGCTCCATCCATCGTCCATCCCACGCGCTCTCGACGTTCGTAATATAATCGTTATCCTCCGTCTCGCCTTCGCCAACCCAAAAAACGGTCGCTACCCCCCACTTCCAATTCGCCGGCTGCGGCAGAAGATTGATCGACTCAAGCACCTCCTTGGTGGTCGTCGCGGCCGCGACTACCTTGTCGATCACTTTCTGCGCGGTGGACATGCTGGTGGACGTGGCTGCAGGGACGGTCGTCGTCGCACGAGTCGAAGTCGCAGCAGGCACTATTGGTGTCGGTTCAGACATATCCCTACTATACAAAAAGACCCCTAAAGCAACGACAGCTGCCGTCGCAATAACCCCCACTGTAGTCCGTGACATCAGGGCATTCTAACAAACTGACCCTATAAAAATAGAAGCCGCCCCAGTTGCCCAGGGCGGTATCCCACGGTTCAAAAAATACGTCACATGGTGGGTTCAAACCACGCCCCACTCCACTCGCAGACCGCCCCTGTGGCCAGCTGAACGATTTCGCCATCCTTCGCCAAGACGATAGTCTGGTGATGCTTGGTGATCGGATTGTGGCCGTGATTTTCGACGCCCACTATTGTGAGTTTTTCGTGTCCGTAGGCGGCAACAAGCCGGTCGATTTCTTCGGGTACTGTCGGCGAGTGCTCGCGTGGAACGAATTGCACGGACATGCCCTTCTCAAAGAAATGTTTGCTCATGTTGACTTCTCCATCGCTGTCGCAAAACGAAGCGCGCTTCTAC
>JBBUCP010000092.1:0-8098 GCA_038057725.1 Patescibacteria group bacterium
TGGCGGAATGGTTTACGCGAACGACTCAAAATCGTTTGAGAGCAATCTCGTGTGGGTTCAAGTCCCACCTCCGGCATAAAATATGGATTTTATAGCCATGATATAATCTTTCCCATGGATCCGAAATCAAGCTACTACAACTCAATATTCTGGATCGAAGTCGACCGTATCAAGCCGAATCCGTTCCAACCACGCAAGGAATTTGATGAAGCGGCTCTGAAATCCTTGGCCGAGTCGATCCGTCAGTACGGCGTCCTCCAGCCGCTTACGGTCACCAAAAAAGAGATCGAAAAACCGGGAGAGGGCATCATCGTCGAATATGAATTGATCGCGGGCGAAAGGCGTCTACGCGCTTCGAAATTGGCCGGCGTCGCGCAAGTGCCGTGCCTCATCCGCTCGAACGAAGACTCGGACCTGATGAAGCTCGAAATGGCGATCATCGAGAACTTGCAGCGCGAAGACTTGAACGCAGTGGATCGCGCGAAGGCTTTCAAACAGCTTGTCGACGCCTTCAAGCTCACGCACGCGGCGATTGCGCAGAAAGTGGGGAAGAGCCGCGAGTACGTTTCCAACACGCTGCGCATTTTGAATTTACCGCAAGACATCCAAGACGCGCTCTCGCAGGGCGAGATCGTCGAAGGCCACACGCGGCCGCTTCTCATGCTTTCCGACCGGCCGGAACAACAAAAGACGCTTTTCCAGGAAATCACGACGAAGCGCCTCAACGTGCGTGATGCCGAGCAGATCGCGCGCCGCATCGCGCTCGAAAGGGCGCGCAAGACCGACCTCACGCCGGAATTAATGCTCCTCGAGCGCGAGCTTTCGGAAAAATTGGGGACGCGCGTGCGCATCGAGAAATCGAATTTGAACGCCTCCAGCGGAAAAGTCCTCATCGAATTTTTCTCGATCGAAGACCTCTCCAACATCCGCCGCGCGATTTCCGATCCAGGAGTGTCGACTGTCGCACAGGGAGGAAATGGCACTTTTGGCACGAATGTGGCGCCGGAAGCTGCGCAACCGGCGCCTGAAGTGCCCGCAGACTCATCGCCCGACATGAAGCCGCAGGCTGAAGCAAAAGCCACGGCAGCCGACATGCCCGCGCCGGAAATTCCTGCAGTCGTCACAACCGCTCCCGAAATCGCCGCCCCGCCGATCGTCCCGCAACTTCCCGCAGAGGAAGAGGATCTTTACTCTGCCAAAAACTTCACCGTTTAACTTTTTCGCGCTTGCTCTGACAGAGCGGCGCGGATCATCTTTTTGGCCGTCGTCGTTTTCGCGATGTCGTACCATTTGCGTGTCGGCTTTCCCGCCGGCTTCGTGATGATTTCCACGATGTCGCCGTTCCGCAGCGCGCTGTCGAGCGCGACCATTTTCCCGTTCACTTTCGCGCCGCTCATCCTGTTCGCGATTTCCGAATGGATGTTGTAGGCAAAATCGATCGGCGTCGCTCCGAGCGGCAGATCAATCACATCGGCCTTCGGCGTAAAGACAAAGACGCGGTGCGAGAAGAAATCGCTTTTCAATGATTCCAGATATTCGTCGGATTTGTCGTCGCCGCTGTGCGCGAGCGCGAGCTCTTTCACCCAATTCGGCACTACGCCGCTCTTCGATGGCTCTATCGCGGGCGCTGGTACAGGCGAAGATTTGAATCCGACCGGGATGAATTGACGAATCCACTCCAGGCCGCCGCCGCGCTTTCCCTCGGTGTATCCCAAGACCTCTTTGTACGTCAGGTGTGACGCAATGCCGTACTGGGCTTCGCGGTGCTGGGATTCCGTGCGGATTTGGATTTCCATCGCGCTGCCATCGCCGGTGTAGACGGTGGTGTGGATTGATTGGTAACCGTTGGGCTTCGGGAAGGCGATGTAATCCTTGATCTTGCCCGGCACCGGCCGCCAGTGGTTGTGGATGACGCCGAGCGCCGTGTAGCAGTCCGCGACAGATGGCACGATGATGCGCAGCGCGAGGATGTCGTAAATCTTCGAAATGTCCCATTCCTTCCGTTCCAATTTGCGGAAGAGGGAATAAATGCCTTTCACGCGCGCCTCCATGCGGAAGGTGCGGATCCCGGCTTCCGCGAGCTCGCGCTTCGCGTCTTTTTCCATTTTTTCCATCCGCTTTTCATTCTCGTTCTTGCGCTCTTTCAAGAGCTCGAGCGTCTTTTTGTGTTCGTCCGGGTATGCATACGGGAACGCCGCGTCTTCAAGCTCGGTCTTTACGACGCTCATGCCGAGTCGGTCGGCGATCGGGGCGTAGATTTCCAGCGTTTCCATCGCGATGCGGCTGCGCTTGTGCGCCGGGACGTGTTCGAGGGTCTTTGCGTTGTGCAATCGGTCGAGGAGTTTGATGATGAGGACGCGGATGTCTTCGGCGGTCGCGGCAAATAATTTGCGCAAAGATTCCGTGTGGCGCTCCATCCCGCGGTAGCGGATGGCGCCGAGTTTCGTCACGCCGCGCACCAAGGTGAGGATTTCCTCGCCGAATTCGGACTCCATCGTTCCCGCGGTGACGCCACAATCTTCCATCGTGTCGTGCAAGAATCCGGCGGCGATCGTCGGCGCGTCCATGCCGATTTCGGCAAGCGTAAAGCCGACCTCTGCCGTGTGCGAGAAATACGCGTCGCCCGAAAAGCGTTTCTGTCCCTCATGGGATTTCATAGAAAATTCGTACGCCTTGGTGACGAGCGCAACGTCTTTCTCGTCCTTGCTCCTCATGGCGCTCAGTATTTCGGAAAGGGGTTTGACGTGCTGCATCAAATGATAGTACTCTGCCTTTGGGACTGGTCAAATATGTGGAGAGAAGCCATGAAGGAATATCCAGAATACACGTCGCAATTCGCCGGTCTTCTGGCACGAGTTCCTCGCATTAGCCAAGGGAAAGATGTTGGCGAGACCGAGCGTATTAGTAGAGCGCTCTATCTGTGGCAAGAGATGGTCGCCCTCCGCGAACATCCACATACCCTTTACATGCAGGAGAAGCAGAAGCCTGTTCAGGACACGCACATCGCAGCAATCAACAATTTATTGTTCTGACGCCGCTCGCTTAGCATGAAGGCCAACCCAAGCCCGTTAGGAAGACTAACGGGCTACTTCTTTGCACTCTCAAGCTTATGCGGATTATGCCTCGGGCACGCTTTGTTCGAGCATCTATCTGGAATTGTCTTCGGGCACGGATAATTCTCTCGCCGACGCTCGAAAATTTCCGCGACCCCGACTCGCGGTTTCGCCTGCTGGCGAAACATCGCTCCGTCTCACCAAAACGAGCTGCGCATGCAACGAAGGTTGCATGCTGCCAGTGTTACTTCGCAAGCTTATGAGGATTATGGTTGGGGCAAGCCTTATTTGAGCAACGTTCTGGAATTGTTTTGGTGCCTTCCATCATCAAGCTCCCACATTCCTTGCACATCCGCCCCGTCGGTTTTGCCTTAATCGCATTCTTGCAATCAGGATAATTTGAGCACGAGTAGAAGAGGCCGAAGCGCCCGCGGCGTTCCACCATCTCTCCCTTTTTGCACACCGGGCACGCGACGCCGGTCTTTGATTTCGCTTCTTCTGCAGGGTCTTTTTTCACAAATTTGCATTTAGGGTAATTGCTGCACGCGATGAACATGCCGAACCGCCCGTCGCGCGACATGAGTTTACCATCTTTGCACTGCGGGCACGCTTCGCCAATGTCTTTCGGCGGCTCGATGATCGAGCCGTCTTCCTTGCGCGCGCCCATGCATTCGGGGAACTTCTTGCACGACATGAAGCGGCCGTTTTTCGAGAGCTTGTACACCATCTCACCGCCACAGGTCGGGCATTTGAATTCCCCGGGCGTCGGGCCCATGTTCGTGATTTTCTCTATCTTGTTCTTCGATTTCACCGCCTTGTTAAACGGTGTATAAAAATCTTTCAGCGTCTTTTCATAGCCGCGTTTGCCTTCGGCGATTTCATCGAGCTCGTTTTCCATTTCTGCCGTAAAGGTGTCGGAAATGTAATCGCCGAAATGTTCTTCGATAAATGACGAAACGACGTCTCCGGTGTAGGTGGGGATAAGCGTGCGGCCTTGTTTTTCCACATAGCCGCGCACTTCGAGCGTCGAGATGATCGACGCGTAGGTCGAAGGGCGCCCGATGCCACGCTTCTCCAATTCCTTCACGAGGCCGGCTTCGGAATAACGCGGAGGCGGCTGCGTCTCTTTCTCGGTCGTGTGGGCTTCAATGAGCGTAAGCGGGTCGCCCGCGTTCGCTTTCGGCAGTTCGACATCTTCGCCGCGCGCTTCCGGATCGGCCTTGAGCCAGCCCTCAAAAATGACGCGCGAGCCGGTGACCGTGAAATCAGGAATCGAATGGCCGTGTACGTTCGTCGTAATCTTCGAGCGCAGCACTTTCGCATCGGTCATCTGGCTCGAGATAGCGCGGGCGCGGATCAGCTGATAGAGCTTCTTTTGGTCGTCGTTGGCGCCGGCCGAATGTGTGTGAGCGTTCGTCGGGCGCACCGCCTCGTGCGCTTCCTGCGCGCTTTTCGATTTCGTCTTGTAGATGCGCTCCTGCGCGTAGCCGTCGCCGAATTCGCTCTTCACCACATGGAGCATCTGCGCAAGCGCTTCTTTCGAAAGGTTGGTCGAGTCGGTACGCATGTAGGTGATGTGTCCGGCCTCATACAATTTTTGCGCGGCCCGCATGGTGCGCGAAGGCGCGAAGCCGAGGCGGGTGGACGCCACCTGTTGGAGAGTCGAGGTAGTGAAAGGCGCGCGCGGCCCACGATTCTGTTCAGACTCTTCGATCGAGACAACATGCCAGTCTTTCGATTGCGCGGCGTCGTAGATGCGCCTCGCTTCTTTCTCGTCGCGTGGCTCCTCGGTGCAGGTAACGGTAAATTGTTCTCCCGCCTTTGTCTTTACATCGGCAGAGAGCACCCAGAATTTCTCCGGGATAAACGCGCGGATTTCGCGCTCGCGCTCCATAAGAATACGCAAGGCGGGGGACTGCACGCGGCCGGCAGAAAGGCCGTAGCGCACTTTTTTCCACACAAGTCCCGAGAGGTCATATCCGAACAAGCGGTCGAGGACGCGGCGTGCTTCCTGTGCCCGTACTAATTCGTCATCGATCGCACGTGGGTGGGCGAGCGCTTCCTGCACGGCACGCTCGGTAATTTCATGGAACACAATCCGTTTCGGCTTTTTCAATTTCATCGCCTCCGCGAGGTGCCACGCGATTGCTTCGCCCTCTCGGTCGGGATCTGTCGCAAGGATGACCTCGGTCGCTTTCTTCGCGACCTCCTGCAAGCTCTCGATGATCGTCTCTTTTTCTTTTACGATCTGGTAGCGCGGTTTGAACCCGTTCTCCACATCGACGGCGTCTTTGTTGCTCTTGGGGAGATCGCGGATGTGTCCCACCGACGCACGGACGGTAAACCCCTTGCCGAGGTACTTCTCGATGGTTTTCGCCTTTGCGGGCGATTCTACAATTACCAATTTCATAGATTAAGTATGTGCCCCGCAGGGCACAAAGTCGTACTTGTACACTACGAGTCTAACATGTGTCAAGCTAGTGCCGTCACCGTCGATGCACAACAGCGCCAGAAAGGTGCATTTTCTCGCGTGTTACTATCAGCACATGTGCGGCATCGTCGGCGTCGTCTCGCGCAAAACTCCCGCAGCGCTCGATGTCTACGAATGCCTGCAATCGCTCCAGCATCGCGGCCAAGACGCATCAGGTATCGTCACGCACGACAGGCGTTTCTTTCATGAAAAGCGCGGTGAAGGGCTGGTGCGCGAGGTTTTTTCCGCGGATGACATGATGGGGCTGAAGGGTTCCGCGGGCCTCGGTCACGTGCGCTATCGCACATCCGGCTCGCTCTCGCTCGACGCGGCGCAGCCGTTTTTCGTGAATGCGCCCTTAGGCATTTATCTGGTGCACAACGGTAACCTCACGAATACCGCCGAGCTTACTGCGGTTGTCTCGCAAAAGTCGCGCTACTTGCGGTCAAATTCTGATTCGGAAATTCTTTTGAATGTGTTTGCGGATGCGCTCGCGAGTGCAATCCGCAGCTCACCAATTTCTCCGCAGTCGATTTTTAAGGCGGTTGGCGCGATGATGGACCAACTGCGCGGCGCGTATGCCTGTATCCTGCTCATCGACAAAGTCGGCCTCCTCGCGTTCCGCGACCCGCACGGCATCCGCCCATTAATGATCGGTTCACGTGGAAAGGGCAGGCAGCGCGATTTCGCGTTTGCATCCGAAGACGCCGCATTTTCCGCGGCTTCCTTTAAGGCAATACGCGATGTCGGCGCCGGCGAGGCAGTCCTTATTGATATGTCCGGAAAAATGCACGCCTTCCAGGTTCGGAAGGGCGAACTCTCGCCGTGCATTTTTGAATACATTTATCTTGCACGGCCTGATTCAGCGATGAACGGCGTATCGGTATACAAGACGCATCTGCGACTCGGCAGGCTTCTGGGGAGGCAGATCCGCAAAGCAAAAGTCGCGCTCGACGTCGTTATCCCCATCCCCGATTCGGCGCGGCCGGAAGCGCTTGAAATTGCGCATAAGCTCGGCATCCCGCATCGCGAAGGCTTAGTTAAGAACCGTTATATCGGAAGGACGTTTATTATGCCTGATCAGAAGACGCGCGCCGCGTCAGTACGTCGAAAGTTAAGCGTCATCCCGCTTGAATTCAAAGGCAAGCGCGTGCTACTTGTCGATGATTCCATCGTGCGGGGAACGACGATCCGGCAGATCATTGCGATGTGCCGCGAGGCGGGTGCGAAAAAAGTGTATGTCGCATCAGCAGCGCCTCCTGTGCGATTTCAAAATGTCTATGGCGTCGACATCCCGACGCGTCATGAATTGGTGGCGCATGGGAAGTCCATCGAAAAAGTCCGACGCGCGATCGGCGCCGACGGGCTTTTCTATCAAACCGTTCCCGATATGATCGAAGCCGCGCGCGTCGGCAATCGTCGCATCACGCGCTTCGAAGATTCCGTTTTCACCGGCGATTATGTGACGGGCGACGTGACGCCTGTCTATCTGCGCAGGCTCGAGAAAAACAACCACCATGGCTAAGAAAGTACTCGTTATCGGAGGTGGGGGAAGGGAGCATGCCCTCGCGTGGAAGATCGCGCAGTCACCGCGCGTGGAGCGCGTGTATGTCGCGCCCGGAAATGCAGGGACAGCGCGAGAGGCGAAAATGGAAAATATTGGGATAGAAGCGGGCAATGTTGGAGCGTTGCTCGCTTGGGCATTTACGGTAAAACCTGGTCTCACCGTTGTGGGCCCCGATGATCCGCTTGCACAGGGCATCGTTGATGTGTTTGCGGAAAACGGATTCCGAATCTTCGGCCCGACAAAAGCCGCCGCAAAACTCGAATGGTCAAAGTCGTTCACGAAAGATTTTCTCAAAAAATATTCGATTCCGACAGCGCATTATGCGGTGTTTGATGATCCAAAGCAGGCGGCGGAATATATTCGCTCCAAAGGAGCTCCAATAGTCATCAAGGCAGATGGTCTTGCCGCAGGTAAGGGTGTGCTTGTTGCGAAAGAAATCGGTGAAGCAATTGTGTTCGCACAGAACTGTCTTTCAGGATCGTTATTCGGTGCGTCAGGCGCGAAAGTTGTCGTGGAAGAATTCATGGAAGGTGAAGAAGCAAGTTTTACTACCATCGTCGATGGCACACATTTTCTCGCATTTCCGACAGCGCAGGATCACAAGCGAGCACTTGATGGCGATATCGGCTCGAATACCGGCGGCATGGGTACGTATTCGCCAGCACCAGTCGTCACAACCGATGTGGAGAAAAAAATAATCGAAACGATCATTAAGCCGGCGATTGCAGGAATGAAAAAAGAAGGCGCGCCATTTATTGGATTTTTGTACGCTGGATTAATGATAAAAGACGGCGAGCCGAAGGTGGTGGAATTCAACGCACGGTTCGGTGATCCCGAGACGCAGCCAATCATGATGCGGCTTAAAAGTGATTTCGTGGAATTGTTAGAATATGCGCTCGACGGGAAACTCGATTCAGCAACGATAGATATCGATGAGCGCGCGGCTCTGTGCGTCGTCATGGCATCGGGAGGATATCCGGAAAAGTATGTGACTGGCGAAGCTATCAC
>JBBUCP010000093.1:0-10875 GCA_038057725.1 Patescibacteria group bacterium
CGCAACTGCAAAAGCGATTCGATCCTTGCTTCGCATCGTTGGCATTAAGAATAATGCCCGTGTGAATTTGAAGATCGAAGAGCCCGAAGGTTCGACGCATGTGCCACGCGCTGCGGCACCGCAAGAATAAAAACTGTAGAAATACAGAAAACCAAAAACTCCGCTCAAGCGGAGTTTTTTGCTGCATTTGGAGAAACTTATGCACCCCGCGCAACGCGCGAGCGGATCATGTCGCGGACATTCGAGAATGACGCAACAACCGGAGCGATATCAATCTTCCCGCTGCGGAGTACCGGGTAGCCATACTCGGCAGCGAGGAAAATAGCGACACCAAGCGCGATACCAAGGTAGAAATGATCGAGCGTGATCCACACTATCGACGCCGGGACGACCGAAATCGTCGCAAGGAACATATCACGCGTTAGCGAAGTTGTAGGTTGCATAGATATAGCTGCAGACGGCGCCGCCACTTCGCCATTACTGGGTTTCTTCAGGTCTAATACACGAGCCATAGTCGGCTTGTATTACCACATATATCACCAAGGCGCAAGGTATCGGAAGGTTTAACCTTTCTGGCCGCTCAACAGAGCTATGGAGAAGGTTAAACCTTCTATCAATGGCTATTTGTTACCAGCAAACGACAGCGTCATTCGGCGTTCCTTTGGTTCGAAAAGTTTAATCACAAACGGATACACCTTGCCGAGTTCCAATTTCGCGCGAAGCTCCGCCTCGTCCTTGAATTCCGAGATGTGCACGAGTCCTGCAACGCCTTCTTCGATAGACGCGAGCGCGCCGTGCTTGTTGTACTTGATGACGACCGCGTCCACCGTCTGGTCTTTCTTGTATTTCGCGGCAGCGGCCTTCCATGGGTCGTCGGAGAGCGCCTTGATCGAGAGGGAAACTTTGTCGTCCTTGATCTCGATGACTTTCACTTTTAGCGCCTCTCCGACTTTGTAGCGCGCCTTTGGGTTCTCGACGAGCGCCCAATCCATTTCGGAGATGTGCACCAAGCCTTCCAAGCCTTCTTCTAATTTCACGAAGACACCGAATTCCGTTGCACCCGTCACGATGCCGTCCGCGACATCGCCTACATGGTATTTCTCGACGAGCGACGAGCGTTCCGAAGAACCTGCGCCCTTTTCGCTAAAGATAAGCTTCTGTTCTTTCGGGTTCGCGGTGATGACCTGGAGCTCAAGCTTCGTGCCGACGAGCTTCTTCAATTCGACAAAAATCTTTTCCTTGTCACCATCCGGAACGCGCGGATAGTGCGCGGGGCCGAGCTGCGATGCCGGCAAGAATCCGGAAATGCCCTGCCAGTTGATGATGAGGCCGCCCTTGTTCGCGTCGGAAACGGCGAGCTCGAAGACGGTCTTCTTCTGCATCGCCTGTTCCGCTTCGTTCCAGATGAGTGCCTGGCGCGCTTCACGCAGCGACAATTCTATGTAGCCTTCCTTGCGCTCGATTCCGACGACTTTCGCCGTGATGATGTCCCCAATGTTCGTATTCTTTAAAGACTCGCGAGCCGAGAGGTATTCGCGGCCGTAGATTATTCCCGTACCAAACGGGTGCAGGTCAACGAAAACTCGTGCGCGGCCAATAGCGACGACGGGGCCTTCGACCACATCATCGTTCGAGGGGCGCTTTGCCGTCGCCTCCAGGAGTGCCGCCATCGGGCCCTCGTTTTTCACCTCCTCCTTTGCGTCGACGTCATTTTCGACGTCAGCAGATGCTGTTTTTTGCATTTTTCAAAACGTCCAGGTTCTTGAGCCGTATGCAACCGTGCCTTTGAGAGGGCTCAAGGGTTACCCCTTCCGCAGAGAACTAGTAATGCGTAGCGGCACTTTACCAGTGCCGCGGTCAAAAGTCAAAAATGGAAGGAGCCCGGATCACGAGGATGCAGCGGGCTCCAATTTGTCAACGTGGCAAGCCACGTCTTGGGTACTTCTCACTTCAAGTTGTCGTATTCCCACCTTAGTGCGGTGGCGTCATGTGCTCTCCCTTATGTGAGGCAAACGGGCGGTGGAGCTAGATCTCGCCGTCTGGCAGATTCGGGTCGTGTGCCGTGGCGCTGATCATCGCGAATGACGCTGAGGGACCTTCACGGATCCTTGGCATGACGCTTTCTCCGATGTTTACGAACGTGCCGAGACCTTCCTTGCAAAAAGTCCGCAAGGCTCGGTACCACGAAAATTAGCACGTCTTCATTTTTAATCAAGATAGCCGTATGCATATAAAATTGCTATACTCCTCGTATGATTTTGACTTTCCACGATGGCTTCTGCGTCCGCGCGAGCGCGGGGGATACAACTATAGTGTTTGGGCCGGTGTCGAAATCGTCAAAGAATTTTAAGCCGACGAATTTTGGCGCTGATGTGGCGTTTGTTTCTTTCAATCATCCCGACATGAATGGCATCGAAGAAGCCGGCCGTGGCGACAAGCAGCCGTTTTTCGTGACGGGCCCGGGGGAATATGAAATAAAAGACATCGCGACATTCGGCTTTGCATCGAAGTCAAAATATGGTGGCGAAGAGCGCACCAACACGATTTACTCGGTCAATTTTGATGGGCTGACGGTCATGTATGCGGGAGCGGTGGGTACGACGGAACTTCCGAAAGATATCGAGGAAATGGATTCCCCCGACGTGCTTATTGTTCCGGTGGGCGCGAACGGCGCGCTTTCGCCATCCGACGCGCAGAAATTGGCGGTGAATTTGGAGGCGAAGATCGTCATACCCATCGGCTACGACGAAAAGACGCTCAAGCAATTTTTGAAGGAAGCAGGGGCTGAAGGCACGAAGGCGGAAGAGAAACTCACTATTAAGAAGAAGGATGTTGTGGGGAAAGCAAATGAGGTTGTTGTTTTGAAGGTGTAGAATGGGTGGATGGTACTGCAGGGAGCCGTCGATAATTTAAAGGACAAACCGCACGACGAGAAGAAGGCGGTCGCGACGGGTATTGCCGTCGGCGTTGTTGTCGTATTGCTCATTGGGTGGGGGTTCCTTTTTCTCCGCAAGATTCAGAAAGGGACGATGCCAACTCTGGAGGGGAGCGCGGTGCCGCAAGATCAAATTGACGCGGCATTCATACAGCAAACGCAGCAGGAAATCAACCAATTTTACCAATCGTCACAAGACCAGCTGCGCGACATTCGTGAGAGTGCGGCTCAAAATGAGGCCGGAGCGACATATCAAAGCGAAGGCGTTGATGCGGAGGGAGGAGGGGATGCGTTTGGGGGAGAATAAATTTGCAAAGATCAATTTGCAATTTGCAAACAAAATTTCAAGCATCAAATCCCAAATACGGCGCCCTTTTGGTCTTTTGATATTGGCATTTCTTTGCAAATTGGAGCTTGCAAATTGCAAATTTTATCCTGGCTTTACCCCCCGTTTTTTGCTATAATACACCTATCATATGGCGCGCGGCGGCAAGGAGCATTCTGACGAGGAAAAGGCGGCAATCGCTTCGCCGCTCCGCATCGTAGCGCGCTCGATCACGACGGAAATGCGCGAGTCGTACCTTGATTACGCGATGTCGGTCATTACGGCACGCGCGCTGCCGGACGTGCGCGACGGCCTGAAGCCGGTCCATCGTCGCATCCTCTACGTGATGCACGAATCTGGACTTACCGCGAACGCGAAAACGAAAAAATCAGCGACCGTGGTGGGAGACGTGCTCGGAAAATACCATCCGCATGGCGATGCGTCGGTCTACGACGCAATGGTTCGATTGGCGCAAGATTTTTCGATGCGCTACCCGTTAATCATCGGTCAAGGCAACTGGGGCAGCATCGACGGTGACGGTGCTGCCGCGTATCGCTATACCGAAGCCAAGATGTCGCGGCTCGCGGGCGAGATGATGAAAGACATCGAAAAAGACACGGTAAATTTCCGCCCGAACTACGACAACACGAAAAAGGAGCCGGTGGTCTTGCCGGCGACCGCGCCGAATTTGCTTATGAACGGCACGCTCGGCATCGCGGTGGGCATGGCGTCCAACATCCCGCCGCACAACCTGCGCGAAATTTGCGACGCGACGATACATCTGATCGAAGACAAGGACGCGACAACCGATGACCTCCTCAAATTCATCCAAGGCCCTGATTTCCCGACGGGCTGCATCGCCTTCAACCAGAAAGACATCCAGCACGCGTACGCGACGGGGCGCGGCGGCGTCGTGGTGCGCGGCGAAGCGGAAATTTCCGAAAACAAGAAAGGTGACTACCAGATCGTGGTGACGTCGATCCCATATCGTGTGGATAAATCGCAGCTGCTCCAGAAAATCGCCGACCTAGTGCACGAAAAGAAGCTCGAAGGCATCCGCGACATCCGCGACGAAAGTACGACCGACATCCGCGTCGTCGTCGATTTGAAATCTAATGCGAACCCGCAGACGGTTTTGAATTATCTCTACAAGCACACGCAGCTCGAGGAGACCTTCCACTACAACGTGGTCGCACTCGTCGACGGCGTGCCGCAGACGCTTTCTCTCAAAGCGATTATCGAAGCGTATATCGCGCACCGCAAGGAAGTGGTGACGCGCCGCACGAAATACGACCTCGCCGTCGCGAAGGCGCGCGAACACATCCTCCTTGGCCTCTCGAAGGCGCTCGACCACATCGACGAGATCATCGCACTCATCAAAAAATCAAAAGACACCGACGATGCGCGCGCAAAATTGATCACGCGGTTCAAATTCTCCGAAATCCAGGCCAACGCGATCCTTGAAATGCGCCTGCAGCGCCTCTCCGGATTAGAGCGGAAGAAAATCGAAGACGAACTGAAAGCGGTGCAGGCTTTGATCGAAGAATTGGAGGCGCTTCTTAGAGACTTGAAAAAAATGATGGAGGTCATTAAGAAAGAAGTGCGCGAGCTGGGCGAAAAATACGGCGACGACCGCCGCACGAAGATCGTGAAGCGCGGCGCGCAGATATTGAACGCGGAAGACCTTGTCGCCGATGAGGATTCGGTCTTGGTACTCACGCAAGGTGGCTACATCAAACGCACGAATCCGACGGAATACCGCCGACAGAAGCGCGGCGGCGTCGGCGTCGTCGATTTGGATACGAAAGAAGAGGATTTTGTGACGCAATTTCTCACGGCTTCGGCGCACTCGGACATTTTGTTCTTCTCGGATCGCGGTAAGGCATACCAGATCAAAATGTATGAATTGCCGGAAGGAAAGCGTGCGACGAAAGGGAAATCCATCATGAATTTCATTTCGCTCGAGGCGGGCGAGCAGATTACGTCGATCCTCGCGATGCCGAAGGAGACGAAAGCGGCCGACGGGCTCTCGCTGGTTCTTACGACGAAAAACGGCACGGTGAAAAAGACGTCGGCGGTGGCGTTCAAGGAAGTGCGAAGAAGCGGGCTTCTAGCGATCGGGCTCGACAAAGGCGACTCACTGATTTCTGCGAATTTCGTGCGCAAGGGCGACACGGTGTTTTTGGTGACCTCGAAAGGCCAGTCGATTCGGTTCGATGAAAAGGAAGTGCGCGAGATGGGGAGGCAGGCGGGCGGCGTGCGGGGAATAAAGTTAGGAACCGGCGACGCTATTGTGGGCGCCGGCGTCGCGCAAAAGGGTGGCACGGAAGAATTGCTTGTGCTCTCGCAGCTCGGCTACGGAAAAAAGACGCCGATCAAAGAATATAAAGTGCAGGGACGCGGCGGCTCGGGAATTAAAACTTCATCGGTGACCGCAAAGACAGGTCCCGTCATTGCCGGTCTTATCGTCGCCGAGCATGGAGAACTCATCGCAATGTCGCAAAAGAGCCAAGTCATCCGCACCGATCTCAAGGAAATCCGCTCCAGCGGCCGCCAGACGCAGGGCGTCCGCGTCATGACGCTCCGCCCCGGCGACAAAATTGCTGCGTGCGTGGTTTTGGAAGGGAAGGAGGAATAACTCCACTCGGCGGCAGCAGAATTTTAAAACCGACGTTGCCGACGGGACATGCTTCTTCCGGGCAAACCCGTTTTGCAAGCTTGCAAAACGGGCTAATCCTCGCCAGCTGCGGGGTCCCTCCAGAAGCACGCCCCGCCGTCTCCGTTTCCGGTTTTAAAAATTCTGTTGCCGTCTCGCTACCCTGAGGTCGCATTGCATATTTTATCCATTGTGATTTGCTGTGCGCGGTGGCGGCAAATTCAGGAGAGAAGCCATGCCCGACGTATCACGAGCTGACGGACTATATCTACCAGGTGAGGATCGTGTCGTGCCGTGGACTGAACTCAAGCTCTTTTTTGAGGAGGTCGAGAAGAAGTACTATGCCACCGATTTTGGTAGGTGCATGGACGCAGTTCTTGCGCAGGTTCTTGCGGAACAACACGCAGGAGTCGAAGTGAAGAAGTAAGGTTCCTATCCACGCCCGAGGCTTTGCGCCCGGGCGTGTGTCTTTTTTGTACTATAATGGAAGTATGTCTCACGCGCGAGAAGGGAACGCGGCGGTTTTTTCGCATGCTCTCACAGGATTTGCGCATCCGGCGCGCAACGTGTCCGCGCTTGGTGTAGAGCCGGGTATGAAAGTGGCGGATTTCGGGAGCGGCTCGGGTGCCTACGTCCTCGCGATCGCCGAAGCGCTTGCCGGAAGCGGGCAGGTGTACGCGATCGACATTCAGAAAGACTTGCTGCGCCGCACGAAAAACGAGGCGGAAAAAAAGGGATACAAAAATGTCGAGATTTTGTGGGCCGATTTGGAAGCTCCTCTCGGCTCGAAGATCGCGGATGATGCGCTTGAACTTGTCCTTGTTTCCAACCTCCTGTTCCAAATCGAAGACAAGCGTCAAGTGCTTCACGAGGCAAAGCGCATCCTGCGGCCGAACGGGCGCCTTGCGGTCATTGATTGGGCGGAACGTTCGGGGCACGCCGGCTCTGCCGGCGTGCGGGAAGGGGTCGGGAAACGGGAGTTTCCCGTGTCGGAAGGCAGCGAGCGAAGCGAGCGTTGGAAAACCGAGGGTTTCCAAGGGGGGATGGGACCTCATAAAGACGACGTCGTGAAAAAAGAAGACGTGCTCACGCTTGCCCGCGCCGTCGAGCTTACGTTTGTCAAAGAATTTCCGGTCGGCGCGCACCATTACGGACTTATCTTCAGAAAGCAGGGTAAAATGAAGCCATGAAGATGAGCTCGTTCCAAATCATCCTCCTCGTTGCCTTCGGCGCGTTCGCCGTCGCGGGCATTCTTATTTTTGCCTTCCTCGTTGGATCGAATTCCGGCAGCTCGATCGGCGTCGTCACGGTATGGGGACCCTTTGATGACGTCGCGGTGCAGACGATCATCCGCCAGCTTTCGGAAGACGACTCGCGCCTCCGTCAAGTCACTTATGTGCGCAAAAATCCGGAGACATTCGAAACGGAACTCACGAACGCGCTCGCGTCCGGCGTGGGGCCGGACTTGTACATCCTCCGCCACGATTACGCGGTGGTGGACAGCGGGAAGATCGCCCCGATCCCGTACGAGTCGTTCGCGCGTGACCAATTCGAAGGCATTTTCGTCGAGGCCGCAAAGCCGTTTCTCTCGGAGGGCGGCGTCTTGGCCGTCCCCTTGGTCGTCGATCCGTATGTCCTCTATTGGAACAAGGATCTCCTTTCCGCGGCGGGTTTCGCGAAGGCGCCCGTCTATTGGGATGAGACCTTTGACATGGCGCGCACGATCACCGACTGCCAGAGGGTGAACGCATCGAGCATCAACACCGTCGTCGGGTGCGACGACACGCGCAGCATTAAGAAAGCGACTATCGCGCTCGGCGAATTTGCCAACATCGACCATGCGAAAGACATCATCAGCCTTCTCATATTGCAAGCTGGCGGCCCCATCACGCAGCGCGACAACACCGGGACGCTGTTGCCCTCGCTCCTTGCGCGACAGGGAGATATCGCGCAGCCGGCGGAGAGCGCCTTGAATTTCTATACTGCATTCGCGAATCCTGCGCGCGATGCGTACAGCTGGAACCGATCGCTCGCGTCATCGCGCACCGTATTTGCGGCAGGCGACCTCGCGCTCTATGTCGGCTTGGCTTCAGAAATGTCGCTTATCCGGCGCCTGAATCCGAACTTGAATTTCGCCGTTGCACCCATCCCGCAGCTCCGCAACCTCGACAAATCGACCGATACAGGGCTCGCCTACGGCTTCGCAATACCGCGCGCCTCGAAAAATCCGGGCGGTGCCCTGACCGCTGCGTACCTGCTTGCGTCGCCCGAATCGTCGAAGGCCCTCGCGACGGTCTTTGGGATATCCAGCGCGCGGCGCGACGTCCTTGCACAGGGGGCGGAGGGAAATGAAGACCTTTTCAATAGGCAGACACTCATCGTGCGCACGTGGGAAGATCCCGATCCGGTGGAGACGGCGCGTATTTTCCGCGATATGATTGAGTCGATCACCTCCGGTTCGGCAAAAATTACGGAGGCGTTACAGCGGGCTGAACAAGCCATGCGGCAGATCACGGGACAATAAATATGAAAGCGAGAATTTTCAATTTTCAATTTTCAATTTTCAAAACGGTATGGCGATATACCGTTGCGATTATCGTGTATGCAGTTCCTGTCATTGCTGCTGCGCAGCAGACCCTCGAAAACCCGCTGCGTTTCTCCTCGCTCGAGACGTTCATCGAAGGCGTCTTGCAGGCGGTCGTGATGGTAGCGCTCCCGATCATTGTCGCCTTCATCGTCTACGCCGGATTTAAATATATCTTCGCTCGTGGAAGTATAGACAAAATTAAAGATGCGCATAAAAACTTTACCTATGTAATCATTGGGACGATTCTCATTTTGGGGGCGTGGGTTCTCGCCACTCTTATAGGAGGGACAGTTACACAACTCTTGGGAAATTAATCTAAGTATGAAAAGCTGCAGCCCGCTCTAATGCACAAGAGCGGGCTGCAATTGGTTCAATCAGATAGGGTAAACGAGAAAGTGTCTCCATCTTCGACTGAGAAATCGGCATCGTTGAGTTGTACACCGCGGACGGTTACAGTGCCAATGTGACTTGGGCCGGTAAACTCGGCCCACCCATCATCATCAGTCCCTGCTTCGTCCCAGCCTTGTAAAATTCGATAATAGCCGATGTGCACCATTTCGCCTACGACAGGGTCGCCATTTTCGTTGACGATTCGAATCGAGAAACTCACCTGTGCCATTTTGAACACGTCCTTCAGCTTGGGATCACATCTGCACTGCGCAGGATGCTTGCGGCACGCTAGCACATGCTAAAATGTAGGTCAAACTCGGGAACTTTATGCGGTATATACCAGTTTTAGTTATTTCTTTGCTTTGGTTGCCCACTATAACGCTGGCGGCGCCGCGCACGTTTTCGGAATTGGCCGATCTCATCACCAACCTCATCAACGGCGGGATCGGCGTGGCTCTCATCCTCGGCATTGTCATTTATTTCTACGGTATCGCGACGAACATCCGCAAAGTCGGCGAAGGCGAAATGAGCGAGCTGCGTACGCACCTTTTCTGGGGCATCATCGCGCTCTTCGTCATGTTTTCCGTCTGGGGCATCCTCGCCCTCTTGCGCAACACGCTCTTTGGCGGCGGGGGGTACGAACTTGGCGGCAGTGGCCAGCAGGTTCTGTGCGAAAATATCGAGGATTGTGTCGTTGAATAAATAGAGCAGTATGGACAACAACGAAATCATCACGGCGATACTGTACGGGCTCATCGGGGGAAGCGGCGGGCTTTCCGCGGTCGTTTTTGTATGGGGAATGGTGGAATATGCGACCAAAATCGGCCTCCCGTCGGTTCAGCGCGACCGCGGCGTCCGGGTCATGGAATGGGGTGTTGGGCTGCTTCTTACCGCCGTTATTCTCGCTGCACTCTTGAAGCTCTTGGTGCGTTGGCAGTGGATATAGATATCCCCACGCGATCGTGAATAGGCATTGCGTCCATCGGTGCGCGCGGTACGATTACCCTACTTATCCAGCTAGAGGAACTCATCACACTATAATATGCGCAAACTATCAATCGTCACTTCACTCGCCGGCATCGCGATGCTCCTGCCGTATGCCGCGTCCGCGCAGACACTCCTCAACACGCTCGCGCTCGTCTCGACGTTCCTCAACTCGCTTGTCTACCTTTTCATCACGCTGGCGATCGTCGTCTTCTTTTGGGGTCTCATTCAGTACCTTTTCAAAGAGGGCACCGAAGGCAAGGCGACAGGTCTCAAGACGATGCTCATGGGCGTCGTTACGATCTTCGTCATGGTTTCCATCTGGGGCATCATCCGCCTCCTGCAATCGACCTTCCGCGTCACTTCGACGGAGCCGGTTATTCCGAAGACTATCCAGCTGGATACCCGTTTCGTCCAATAATCTTGTCGGCAATAGCCCGACACAAGACCTATGAACCCTGGCGCCGGCGAGGCATTGCTTGACCGCATCGTCACCTATGTGATCGATCCGGCCGTAAAGGTGGTATTCACCCTCGGCCTCTTTATGTTCCTGTGGGGGTTTATCGAATTCCTCTGGGAATTGAAAGATGGCAAAGTTTCCGATGACGGCAAGAACCACATGGTCTATGGTCTCGTGGGCATGCTCATCATGGTCTCGGTCTACGGCATCATCTCGCTCGTCATGAATACGTTCGGCATCGACCCCGATACGGCGACAGATGTGAGTAGGATTCAAAATGTCAGCCCCGGCATCAACTTCTTTGGGCAGTAAATTCTTGAAAAGACGCTATCTTAGCTTCCCCGATCACGCATAAATTTCTGCTGAAATTTTGCGCGACCCCGCCTCGGCACCAAGCGCCTCCGGCCTTGCGAAAGCGCACAGCGCTTTCTCACCTAGCATCTGACGCATTTTTCCGGCTTCTACGCGTGTGTTGTGATTGTTGTGTCTGTATTGTACCAAGCTCGCACCTATTTCCAAAACAAATGATGTCGCACGC
>JBBUCP010000094.1:0-6501 GCA_038057725.1 Patescibacteria group bacterium
CGAAGAAGCGCATATCCTTGAAGAGCACATCGTGGTGCCGCTTCCGAAGGCGGCACCACTTCCTGTTCCGGCGATCCCGGCTGTCCCGTCGGGAGCGCCCACCCCTCTCCTAGCGCCGAGCCTTCCGCGTGAAATCATCGACGTGCCAAAGCCCGCCGGATACATCCAGAGCATCCTGGGGAAAATAAAATTGCCCGACCGGCGCGCGAGTGAGATGCCAGTAAAACCGGCACAAGTCTACGACACGTCGCTCACCGCAAAGCCCGAAGCGGAAAAAGTAGCAGCGCAGGCGCAGGCGACACAAGCGGCACGCGCCATCACGGAAAAAATGGCTGCGCCGGAAACACAGGGAGATGTCCGCGCGCTCCATACGCTGAAAGACGACCTGCAATACGTCGTGCGCGACAAGAAAATATCGCTCGTGCGCGCGGTCGCGCTCGAAGAAGAGAAGCGGCACCGCGGCAGCGCCATCGACGAACATCTTGAAGTGCAGGCACAGAAGCAAAAACGCACGCGGTACGGCCTTTTCGCCGCCGGCGCGCTTTTTTTTGTCGGCCTCCTCGCGATCGGTGCCGTCCTCTACGTCATGGCGGAGCGCACGCAGAAAAGCGCATCCCCGATAACCGCACAAGTCCTCTTTTCGGAACAGAGCGTCCCCTTACCCGTCGACAACCTCGCCCCCGCGGACATCCGCCGCGAAATCGGGAACGCACGCACGTCCGCCTCCCTCACGCTCGGCGCCATCCTCCAGATCGTCCCCGTCGTGCAGGTAGGGGTGGGCAGCGAGGCAACGCAAGCGCCGATTTCGTTCGGTACGTTCCTCGAGAAGATCGGCGCGCACGCGCCGCAAGAACTGGCTCGGGCGCTCACCGATGAATTCTTCCTCGGCCTCCACACAGTCGACGAGAACGCGCCACTTATCATCGTCCCGGTCACTTCATATGAACGCGCGTTCGCAGCCATGCTCGAGTGGGAAAAAGGCATGAACAGCGACCTCGCTCCTATGTTCACGCCCGTCTCCACACAGACGTCCGGTGCAAACGGGCTTCCCGCGGTGCGCTCATTCGAAGACACCGTGATGCGCAACTATGACGTACGCGCCTTGAAAGACGACAGCGGGCAGATCCAGTTGTACTATTCCTTCCCGACGCGGAATGTCCTCATTATTGCTGAAAGTCCGTATTCGTTCAGCGAGATACTCAGCCGCCTGCGCGCGGATCGTAAGCTCTAACAGCAGCATGCAGCCAGTCGCTTGTAGCTTGTAGCTAGGCGCGATATGATATCGCCATGCAACATTTAACTCCCGAGGAATTGCAAGAATTACGCGCGGCGCTCGACGGCGAAAAAGCCCTTTTGGAAGAGGAATTGGCAGAACATGGCAAGAAAGTGGGCGATGATTGGACGGGCGTAGCCGCCGGATTTGAAGGAAACGAAGCCGCCGACGAAGACGAGGCCGATAAGATGGAAGAACTCGGCGTCAACGTCGCCTTGGTTGAAGAATTGGAAAGACGCTACAAGGAAATCCGCGCTGCGCTGCAGCGGATGGACGAAGGCAAATACGGCCTTACCGAAAACGGGGAGGCGATCGATGTCGAGAGGTTGCGCGCGAACCCTGCAGCAACAAAAAACGTCGTGTAGTCCACTTCATTGGCTTTAATGTTCATGGAGATGGGGGTACACTTTGCACATGCATTTCGCACGCGTCTTTGGTGCGCAACCGGCACTTCCCAAAGCGCATATCGTGACCGTCGAGACCGACATGACGAAGGGCCTGCATGCCTTTGTCATCGTGGGGTTGCCGGACAAATCGGTGACAGAAGCGCGTGATCGTATCGCTTCAGCTATCAAAAATACCGAAACCGACGGCGAGCCTTTCAAATCGCCGAAGAGTATGAACAAGAAGATTGTCGTCTCGCTCGCACCAGCCGAATTGAAGAAAGAAGGCGCGGTCTTTGACGTCCCGGCGGCGCTCTCGTACCTTCTTGCGTCAAAACAGATCAAATTCGAGCCGCGGGGGAAATTATTCGCCGGCGAGCTCACGCTCGATGGGAAGCTGCGGCCTATCCGCGGCGCACTTTCGATCGCGAAGGCCGCAAAAGAAGAAGGATTTAAGGAAATCTATATCCCCGCCGAGAACGCATCCGAAGCATCGCTCGTCTCCGAGATCGCTATCTTTCCCATCGGGGACTTGGCGCAGCTTGTGCGGCATCTCTCGGGCGAGAGTAGTATCAAAAAGTACACAGCCGGACGAAGCGAAAACGTGCCGCATGTCGATTTTGAGACTGCGATCGACGACATCCGCGGACAAGAAAGTGCGAAGCGCGCCTTGGAAATAGCGACGGCCGGTCGTCACAATATCGCGCTCTATGGTCCGCCGGGAACAGGGAAGACCATGCTCGCCCGCGCTGCGGCCGCGCTCCTTCCGGAATTATCCGAAGACGAGGCGATCGAAGTCACTACCATCCACTCGCTCGCAGGAACGCTCTCGAGCGCAAGTATCACGCATGCGCCATTTCGTTCACCGCATCATACCTCATCGTATGCGGCCATTATCGGCGGCGGCACCGTGCCACGCCCCGGCGAGGTCACGCTCGCGCATCGTGGCGTACTTTTTCTCGACGAGTTTCCGGAGTTCCACCGCGACGTCGTGAATGCCTTGCGCGAGCCGCTTGAAGACAAGGTCGTTTCCGTTGCCCGCGCTAAATCGTCTGCCGTTTTCCCCGCCAATTTCATGCTCATCGCCGCATTAAACCCCTGCCCCTGTGGCTTTTGGGGAACCGAGAGGTGTGAGTGTATGCCGCACCTCGTCGAGAAATACCGCCGCAAAATTTCCGGTCCCATCGCCGACCGTATCGACATGTGGATCACTGTCCCTGAGATTCCGCACGAGATGCTCTCGAGCAAGGCGAAACGCTCGCTGGGCGAGACGAGGGCGGCACGGGAGCGCATCGAAAAAGCGCGCGCAGCACAAAACAAGCGTTTTTCCGCCGTAACAACGCTTACGACGAACGCGGATATGCGCGCCAAAGACATCGAAAAACTAGCCGGCCTCTCCGACAAAGCCGAAGCAACCCTCCTTGAAGCTGCAAAAAGGATGAAGCTCTCGCCCCGCGGCTACCATCGGACCATAAAATTAGCCCGCACGATCGCGGACCTTGCCGGTGACGAGGGAATCGAACCACCCCACATGCTTGAGGCGCTGCAGTATCGCGCGCGGGAATTCTGACCGCCTAAAAAAAGTACCGGAGCATCAAGACAACCTGCGTCAAGAATTGCATGTTCATAGTTAGAATGGATTGCGTGGGCCACCACGAATCTCAAAGTGGAGGTGGGGACCCGTCGAACGACCGGAATTGCCAACACCGCCAATCGCCTGCCCCTTGCCTATAGTTTCACCGATTCCAACAGTAACTGACGAAAGATGGCCATAGAGCGTCTGGGTACCGTTATCATGCTTGATAACAACATACGAACCATACCCGCCGTTATACCCACCTTGGCGCGCAACAATAACCTCGCCGGACGCGGCAGCAAGAACGGGGGTGCCGACCGGAACACCGGCAAGGTCAACGCCATTATAACCGTGTATGCCCTGCGTACGCCGGCCACCCGGGAGCGGATTCGAGTACGAACCGCTCGAGGCTACCGACGTGCCACCGGATGACTTCGGAGCCGATTTTGGCGCTACAGGGGCGGCAATTTCACCGTCAGGAATGATGATTTCGATCCCTACGGCAAGCGTCTCTATCCCGTTGAAGTTGGTGACTTCCTCCGCATCCGCGCCAAACTTTTTTGCGATCGAAGCCATCGTGTCGCCCTTTTTGACCGTGTACTTGACGCCGGTCACCGGCAAGATCGTGAGGGTCTGACCGATACGAACCGTGCCAGAAGGAGGGATGTCGTTTGCCCATTTAATGGTATTCGTCGTTACTCCGAACATATTCGCAATCCCGGAGAGCGTATCTCCTTCGCGGACAACATAAATACTGATTGATTGGTTCTTCGGCTTCTCGATATCCGCCATCGTGCCCGCCGGGCCTTCCTCGGGCACCAGTGCCTCGCCGTCGACGATAGTGACGTCGCCGCCGCCTTTCGCCGGATTCGGATCAATGTTCATAGCCGGCTTCAGGAGCGGCATCGTCTGCACGCTCTTCGTCACCTGCGAAGAGGAAGCTTCGGCCTTGCTCTGCCAGAGCGAGCGGACCTCATCTAAAATACCCGCCTTTGTCGGGGCGGGATAGAGCATGGCGAGGGCAACGACGAGCGTAAGCGTAAGGGCGGCACCCGACGTGCGTCCTAGGTGCGGCAAAGCGACCACTGAAGATGCCGTGAAGCGGTGGTCGGACGTCAATGTCACTTCAGAGCGGGACGCGAGCCCTCTCTGAAGATCCTGTTTTTTACTGAAGATAAGCCTTTGTTGAACGACTTGCCCGCACAAGGGGGAACTTAGGGAGGGTTTCCTCGCCCTATATCCTTTTCCTTACGCTTTTAAGCCATTTTTCGGGGGCAGAAAGACACTGGTTTCGTATTTTTTGGCTCTAAATCTACATTTTTTGTAGATCGGCCAGTCGGGAAAATCGGTATGCCTCCGTGGGATTCACGGTATCCTCACCATGAGTTTGAGTCAATAAGCAGTATATTGCACGAGTGGATAACGTATATGTCAAGGTTTTCCGCTCCCATGCTATAGTTTCGGGGTGGAACACCTAAAAGGGCTCAACGAAGCGCAAAAAGAGGCGGTCCTGCACCTTTCGGGGCCGCTTTTGATCGTTGCTGGCGCCGGCGCCGGAAAGACTAAGACCATAACCCACCGAATTGTCCACCTCATTTCTTCGGGGGTGCGCCCGGAGGCCATCTTGGCGGTTACCTTTACCAACAAGGCTGCCGGAGAGATGCGGGAGCGGGTGCATCGCCTCTTGGCCGACGCCGGCACAACCGGTCGGCCGCCGTTTATTGCCACTTTTCATTCGCTTGGCGTGCGACTACTGCGTGAGTTTTCTGAAAAAGCCGGCATCCCGCGGGCATTTGCGATCTGGGACCGGGACGACAGCACAAAGACGATCAAACGCATCCTCACCGCCCAAGGTCTCGAGAACCGCTTCCCACCGCGCCAAGTCCTCTCGCGCATCTCGCGGGAAAAGGGGAACGGGAAGACCGCAGAAGAGTTTTTAGAACTGGCAAGCACTTCGTACGAGAGTTCAATCGCCGAAATCTGGCAGGCGTACGAGAAAGTACGCTCTGACGAAGGTGCCCTCGATTTTGATGACCTCCTCGTACAGACGCTGACGCTCCTCAAGAAAAACCCCGACGTGCTCCAAAGGCTCCAGGGGCGCTGGTCGCATGTCACAATCGACGAATACCAGGATACCAACAAGGCGCAGTATGAAATTGCCCGCCTTATTGCGGGCGAGAGAATGAACTTGTGTGCAGTCGGAGATGTGGATCAGGTATTGTACAGCTGGCGTGGTGCTGACGTGAAAAACCTACTCTCGTTCGAGAAAGTCTTCCCGAACACGAAGGTCGTGCTGCTGGAGAAAAACTATCGCTCCACGCAGACGATCCTCACCGCCGCAAACGCGGTGATTTCCAAAAACGTCAACCGATTTGATAAGAAACTGGTGACCGACAACCCGACGGGAGAGGCGATCGAGATCTTTGCCGGGGAAACCGAGCGCGACGAGGCTTTTTTTGTGGCACGAGAGTCGCGCACACTCCTGGGGAGCGGCGTCCGAGCATCGGAAATCGCCGTCCTCTTCCGGGAAAACTTCCAATCGCGCGCCCTGGAAGAGGCTTTCATCAACGAGGGCGTCCCGTACCGCGTCTTAGGCACGCGGTTCTTCGAGCGGGCGGAAGTGAAAGACGTGCTTTCCTACCTGCGCGCTGCGCGCAACCCGAAAAGCAGTGTCGATTTTGCGCGCGCCGCCTCGTCGCCGCCGCGTGGCATCGGGAAAACGACGCTTGATAAGCTTTTTGCGGGGACAGGGACGCTCTCACCGGCAACACACGCTAAAATCGCCTCCTTCCGGGCGCTACTTTCGCAGATCGCACAGTCGATCGAGACGGCAAAAGCATCGGATGCAGTGCGCTTCGCGATCAAGGCAAGCGGGCTCGAAAAATCACTTGCGGAATCGAAAGACGAGGTCGACCGGCTGCAGAACGTCTTTGAACTTGCCGCACATGCGACGCGCTATGATGCGCTGCCTCCGCCCGAAGGCGTTGAACGGCTGCTTGAAGATGCGGCGCTCATGACGGATCAGGATGAACTGGAAGAGAAGAAAGAGGCTGTCTCACTCATGACTGTGCATGCCTCGAAGGGATTGGAGTTCGACGCGGTGTTTGTGACGGGTCTGGAACACGGCCTCTTTCCGTCAGAGCGCGAAAATGACGATAACCGCGACCCAGAAGAAGAGCGCCGGCTTTTTTATGTCGCCTTAACCCGGGCGCGCAAACACGTATTCCTCACGCTCGCCGGCTCGCGCCTCCGCTACGGACAGCGCGAGC